>NZ_JBFKMX010000057.1:0-23479 GCF_041629635.1 Pseudoalteromonas sp.
AGAAGGCGAAAGCCAAACCTTTACTGTGTTGTTAGCTGAAGCAACTTCTGCTGTAGTTAAATACTCACTTGCACTGAAAGACATTGAAGCAACACAAGATAAAGACTATGCCTCTTTACTTGAGTACACCACTGATAATGGTACTACCTGGACGCAAGTAACCCTGGTTGATGATCTTGAAATTTCAATTCCTGATGGAATTAACCAGTTCCAAGTTAAGGTGACAACATTAACCGACCAGGAAGCAGAAGAGACCGAAAGTTATCAATTTACCGTCGCAGATACATCAACGATTGCTGAAATTCTTGATAACCCTGATTCAATTCCGGCGCGTTTAGAAAGCAATAATGCCCGTGAATACGAAGTAACAGAGGGTAATTATGCCGTCTTCGAATTAGCTCTGGATAAGCAAATTCCAAGTGCTCAAAATGTATTTGTTGCGCTTGAAACACAAGACGCAACAGCTGCGACAGACTTTGCCACGCAAGCTGAGTACTCTTTTGATGATGGTGCATTCTGGCAACCGATTGATTTATCATCTGAAGCTTCATTCTTACTTGCTGAAAATACACAAGATTTCTTAGTGCGCGTATCGGTTCTTAAGGATCAGGAAGCGAATGAAGAAATTGAAATGCTTACCTTGAATGCTTGGACTGAAGATACACAGAGCGATCTAATAGCAGCACCTGTATTACTTATTGATGCAACGCCTGTAAAAGCCGTTATCGATTTCATTAGTGTTGATAAAAACCCAATTATGGAAGGTGAAGAGGTCATCTTCAATATCGTGTTTGACCGCAAATTAGCACAAGCTCAGTCATTGCGTTTTAATGTTGCAGGTTTAGGGGACACGACAAATGCTGACTTTTTAAACTATGGTCAGGTGTCTTTAGATAATGGCACCACATGGCAAGATATGTCATTGATTGATAATACTTCCGTAAACGTGCTGTCAGAAAGCCAGAAGGTCTTAGTAAAAGTAACGTCAATGGTGGATGACGCGATTGAAGAAAACGAAGCATTTGAGTTAAGCGCATGGTTTGAAGACAGTGATAAAGTTACTAAATCTGTTGCAGTATCAGACGGCACAGCTCCAAAGCCACAGGTAATGTCTGTTATTGCTATGCCAGATCCTGTATCAGAAGGCGCTTCAACTACCTTCGAAATTAGTCTGGATAGCAAAGTTGAACGAGAAATTACTTACCCGTTCCAACTACAAGACGGTAATGCCATTGCACAAGATGATTATGATACAACGGTAGAAATTAGCTTTGATCTTGGCCAAAGTTGGCAAACACTGCTGCTTGCCACTACACAAGATGTTTCCGTACCAGAAAATACCGACACAATTTTTGTTAAAGTTGCCACACTGCCAAATGATGAATTTGAGCAGAGTGAAAGTTTTGCATTAGTGGTTGATCAGGTTGTTGGCAATGTGTTCATTAACGATGATGACAATGCAGAGCCAATTGCTAACACAGATGAATTAACCATTGCCGAAGATGAATTCGCCGAATCGATTGCTGTGCTTGCAAACGATGAAGATCCAAATTTCGACCCGCTCACTATTTTAGGCGTGCCAACGGCGCTTCATGGTGTTGTTACTGTAAATGATGATAATAGTATTAATTATCAACCAAATGCTGATTATAATGGTAAAGACATCATCATCTATAGCATTAGCGATGGTCGCGGTGGTGTTGCCAGCAGTCAAGTTACGGTTAATATCACTGCTGTAAATGATCAGCCACGCCAAACTGAACGTACCTTGACGACTAAAGAAGATGTAGAAATAAATAACATTAATTTACTTGAAGGTATCACTGATCCTGAAGGTGAAACTGTTTCTATCATTGGTGCTCCAGTTGTAACGAATGGTCAGTTAATTGATGAAGGTAACGGTCAGTACACCTACAAACCTAATGAGAACTATTTTGGTAATGATGAAATTCTTTTCGTTGTCAGTGATGGTGAAAAAGAATTAAACGCAAAGATATCTGTGACCATTACACCAGTTAACGATATACCAACAGCGGAAGTTGCATCACTGACTGTAACCGAGGATGCTGAAAATGAAATCATTGATACCTCTCCTTACACTAATGATGTAGATGGCGATACGCTTACCGTAACTTCAGCACAAGCTAACCATGGACAAATCAGTGTTAACCCTGACGGCACTTTAAGTTACTCACCGAATGAGAACTACTCGGGTAATGATCAAATCAGTTATACCATTGTTGATGGTAATGGTGGCTCAGCTACAGGCATTATCAATGTGACAATTACCGGTGAAACTGATGCCCCAAATGCTAATAACGATGAAGCACAAACAGACGAAGATAAGACAATCGACGTTATAGATGTATTATCAAACGATACCGACCCTGATAATGATCAATTAACAGTGACAACGGCCACTGCAGATAACGGTATTGTCACCATCAATGCTAATGGCACATTGAGTTATCAACCAAATGATAACTACTTCGGCAAAGACACCATCCATTACACCGTAACTGATGGCGAATTCAATGACAGTGCTGTGGTTGTGGTAACAGTCAATGCTGTCAATGACGACCCTACTACCACTGAAAAAACCATTGTCGTTGACGAAGACTCTAAAAATAACGTTGTCGATTTAACGCAACATATTTTTGATGTAGATGACGATCCGGCTAAAGCGGTTTCTGTAACCGCTGTTAATGGTCAAGTAGAAGTTAAATCAGACGGCAGTTTACGCTACACACCAAATGAAAACTACTATGGTGAAGATACCATTACTTATCAGGTAGAAGATGGTAACGGCGGTCAAGCACAAGGCGCCGTGAAGGTAACTGTAAATCCATTAGATGATGCGCCTATTGCACGTGGCGATAACGTCTCCATCAATGAAGACGAATCATTAACAGGCTTTGATGCACTACAAAATGACGAAGACCCTGATGGTCAAGTGATTACGTTAGTCTCCGCAACCGCATCTAAAGGTCAAGCGACCTTGAATGGTAATTTAATCAATTATAAACCAGATGCTGATTTTTATGGTGAAGTAAGCATTGAGTACACTATCACCGATGGTGAAAAACAAGCAACGGCCTATATCACAGTTGATGTGCAACCAGTTAATGATGCGCCGACTATGCAACCTGCATCAACAGCGGTTGACGAAAACTCGCAAAACAATGCTATTAATGTACTTGATAAAATCACGGATAAAGATGGCGATAATGCAAAAGCAGTGTCAGCAACAACTGATAATGGCACCGTGTCCGTTGATGAAAGCGGCATCGTTTACTTTACGCCGAACAAAGATTTCGTCGGGACTGCAAAAATTGATGTAACTGTTTCAGATGGTAACGGTGGTACTGCCACAGGTTACATAACGGTTGTTGTTAATTCAGTAAACCAGCCCCCTGTCGCAGTTGACGATGGCATTCAAGCATTCCAAGACACACCACTTTATAATGTCGATGTGCTATGGAACGATTCTGACTTAAATGGTGATGACTTAACACTAGTTTCAGCAATTGCACAAAACGGTACTGTTGGAATCGACAATAATCAAAACCTAACTTACACACCAAATGCAGGTTTCTATGGACAGGATTGGATCACATATACCATTAAAGATCCTGAAGGGTTAACAGACAGTGCGTTGGTTGATGTTCGCGTTAAACAAAACAACTTACCTGTCGCTAACAATGACAGTGCCACTATTGACCAAGACACTAAACTTACACGCTTTAATGTATTAGCGAATGACACTGACTTAGATGCGGATGCACTTTCGGTTTCTCGTGCTGTTGCAAGTGTGGGTGAAGTAACCGTTAACAGTGATAACACAGTGACATTTACGCCACCAACCGGTTGGATTGGCAAAGCCGCTATCACTTACACCATCACCGATGGCAAAACTAATGGTAAAGCCCAAGCTGTACTAGAAGTAACTGTTTTATCAACTAATACTGCTCCGATTGCAAATGCTGATTCAGCAACCGTAAATCAAGGTGAAACACTAAGTGCAATCAATGTTTTAGGTAATGATAATGACCCTGATGGCGACACTTTAACAGTAACGTCTGTTAACCCAAGCCATGGCAATGCAACAATTAATGCTAACGGTACAGTGCGTTATCAAGCACCAGCTAATTATGAAGGACTTGTGGTTGTAACCTACGGCATCAGCGATGGAAATGGTGGTACTGCCACAAGCCAAGTAAACATTACCGTTAATAAAGCATTAGCTCAATGTATTACTGAGTCGGGCAATGGCCTAACTTTCGCTACCGGTACAAGTATTGCATTTGCCCATAAGCGAAGTGCTGATTACGCGCAAGCTTATAAAGTATTATCAAATGGTTCTGCTATCACAAACTGGCAATACCCTGCAAACACCAGTAGCTGGGTCGAACGTGCCACACTTTCAGGTGGCAGTACATTCTCGATTACTTATAAGTTTAAAGAAAACAACCAAACTTGGAAATATGGTAGTTGTAAAACCACAATAGGCGCTAATCACACAGGTTACATCGATTGTGATGATACCGGTGGCGACGGTGATTACAATGATACCCAACTACGCTTTAGAATCTCCAACGCGTCGGGCGTTTGTGAATAATCAATAACGCAAAAAAGCCTGCATTTCGCAGGCTTTTTTATTCTGCTTACATATTTGCTATTCCATCTTGGGTTAATTATTTGTAAACTCAACACATCTGACCAGTTGAGAAACCTATTATGCAAACACGCATTACCCAATTATTTGGTATTGAAAAACCCATTATACTTCCAGGTATGAGCTGGATTTCCACACCTGAACTTGTGGCTGCGGTATGTAATGCTGGTGGTTTGGGCATTTTGGCATCTGGTCCACTTAGCCAACAACAAACGCGTGACGCTATCGCTAAAATCCGCTCTCTCACGGATAAACCATTTGGCATAGGCATTACACTAATGATGCCTGGTGCAAAACAAAACGCCAAAATAGCACTCGAACTTGAAGTGCCCGTTATCAACTTTTCTTTAGGTAAAGGCGATTGGCTAGTTGAAGGTGCTAAAAAATATGGTGGTAAAGTCATCGCGACTGTTGTGACAGAAAAACATGCGCTCGCGGCACAAAAATCAGGGGTCGATGCCCTACTTGTTACCGGGCATGAGGCCGCTGCACACGGCGGTGAAGTTACCTCGCTGTGTTTAGTTCCTAATATTGTCGATATTGTTGATATTCCAGTGATTGCTGCCGGAGGCTTTGCTGATAGCCGCGGTTTAGTTGCCGCCCTTGCACTAGGTGCCGATGCCGTTGCAATGGGCTCTCGCTTTGCTACTAGCACTGAAAGCCCTGTACATCAAAACGTGAAAGATGCCGTTGTAGAAAAGCGTGTTGCGGATACTATTTATTCAAAGAATTTTGATGGTTTATATGCACGCGTAATGAAAACACCCGCTGCTGAAAAAGCAACTCGTAAGCCAATGAACTTCTTGATGGCCACAATCAAATCATTTAAAGCCGCAAAAATGGTCGATATGCCACTTTGGAAATTACTGGTTGGCCTAGTTGCTCAATTTGACAAAATTAAAATGCTGTCGTTATTTGGGGCCGCCACTGAAAAACTAGAAGCCGCCACCATTAAAGGTGATTTAAAGAATGGTGTTCAATTTATTGGGCAATCACAAGGTGTTATTCATCAAGTGCAATCCGTACAACAAATTGTTGATGATCTTGTTTTAGGCGCTGAAGAGCGAATTCAACAACTCGCAAATAAACGAATTTAACTTCCCCCTAAATAAGTTAAGTAAAGCAAAAGCCCCGAATTTTCGGGGCTTTTTATTTATGTTTTAAACTAGTTTGCTTTGGTACGGTACTTTTCAAACCATGCCATTATATTACCGACTTTTTGAATTAAATTACTCGGCCTTGCAGCAATACCATGACTGGCTTTTGGAATACGCACCATAGCAGAGTCAATTTTACGTAGTTGCAATGCTTGATAATACTGCTCGGTTTCACTCATAGGAGTACGCACATCTTCTTCACCTGTTAACAACATAGTCGGTGTCGACACATTACCAACCAATGATAGTGGTGATCGTGCCCATAAATGTTCAACATGATCCCAAGGCATGCCAGGCATCCAATATTTGGTGAAATATGAATAGCCATCAGCAGTTAACGCAAAACTCAGCCAATTTATTACAGGCTTAGCGACAACAGCAGCTTTAAAGCGATCCGTTTTGCCAACAATCCAAGCAGTTAACACGCCACCACCAGAGCCACCCGTTACAAATAAGTTAGTATTATCAACATAAGGTTTTGCCACCATGCCATCTACTACATCCATTAAATCGTTATAGTCTTGCGATGGGTAATTGTGATGGATTAAATTAGCAAACTCTTCACCATAAGATGTACTTCCGCGTGGGTTCGCCCATACAACCACATAGCCTTTAGCTGCCATCAGTTGCACTTCGGTACTAAAATTTGGGCCATAAGCCGTATGTGGGCCACCATGAATTTCTAATATAAGTGGATACTTTTTTGATGGATCAAAGTTAGGCGGTAATGCATACCACGCTTGAACTTCACGATTATCTACTGATGATTTGACCGTTATTTCTTCAATCTTCGCGGTTGTTTTATGTGCCAACAAGTCTTCATTCAGCATTGTTACTTTTCGCACTTTGCCTTTTTTCACAATGGCTAAATCGGCAGGACGATCATTGTTTGCATGTGTAAAAACTAGTTGGTCGTTATCTATCACAGCAAATTCACCTGAGGTGTAAGGACGCCCGAGAGATTGACCACCCAGTTTTACAATTTTCTCTTTAATATTGCCTTTTAAATTTACGTAACCTACATATTTTTGACCAAAATCATCATAGCTGAAATAAATACCGCGGCCTTTACTATCCCACTTTGGCGAACTAATCGGTCTATCAAGGGGTGCTGTCAGATTAGTTACACCACTGCCATCCAAGTCCATCAGATATATATCGTTATTTTGACTCGATAATTTTTTATCATCAAAACGTAAATAGGCAATTTTTTTACCGTTTGGCGAGATAACTGGTGCAGCATCAGGGCCAGGCCTGTTAGTTAGGTTTTTAGTTTCGCCACTTTCGATATCAATTTGGTAGATATCAGATTCACGCGGGCGGTCTTGCCAATCTTTATTGCGGTCACCACTTATGAACACGGCTTTACTATCTTGGCGCCAAGTAATTTGGCCACCATGATGAAAGTCACCAGTACTTACTTGGCGCGGCGTACCGCCTTCAGCAGGCACAACATAGATATGGCGAAAACCATTTTTCAAAAATCCGCGACCGTCACTACGATAGCTCATTTGATCAATATATTTAGCGGTGCCGGCCCAGTTTGCGCCTTTTGGTTTTTCTGGCATGTCTTTAAAAATCCCACTTGATGCTTGTGGTTTAAACATTGAAAAAGCCAGCCACTTACCATCTGGTGACCAACTAATATTACTTACACTTTGAGTAACATTCGTCACACGTGCAGTTTGCCCTGTTGCGAGCCAACGTACATAAAGCTGGTTATCACCTTCTTCATTTGAAATGTACGCGAGTAGTTGACCATTTGGTGAGAAACGTGCCATACGATAGTGTGCTTTGCCAGAGAGCAAAGGTGAGTGGCTATTATTAGCAAGATTGTATTGCCATAAATTAGTACGGGTGCCATCACTCATAATGTCCATGGCACGACGTTCATAAACGACAAACTGGCCATCTGGGCTAACTTGTGGAGCCGCCGCATATTCAATATTAAAAACGTCTTCGTATTGCCATACATCCTGTGACGCTGCAACACCAAGTGATGCAAATGATAATATTCCTGCTAACAATGTTATTTTAGGTTTGTTGGCCATGGTTAATTTCCATTTTTGTTATTTAATAGCCAATGTAGCAACCTAGATTAATTTTGCAATTAGCCTAAGACAAAACGCAGATATCCATGTTTAATTTCGCCAAGCATTTTAACACCATGTTATTAAACTATATTTATGCTAAAATTAATGTGTTTCCATGCGCAATAAAGGAGTATTTAATATCGACCGAGAAGTTAAACTCAGCCAAGATGAAAGTTTGTCTATCAAACTTAGCTATCTTTTATTACCCAAAGAATCGCAACGCCTCGACCTCTACTTTTCCTTACCCGTAGAAATGGGTATAAACTCAAGCACATTTAATGAAGAAGACTATTTTCACGCTCATGTAAAAAGCCACAGTGCATATTATTCCGAGCAATTGCATCTGCCTTTAGTCCGCAGCCGTTTTATCAGTCAATCAAAAGGCGAAAAAGCAGATTACCGCTTAAATTTAAACCTTTACTCATATCAAATTCGCCTAGCACTAGAAGCTGATATAAAACAGACGATACAACTAAAAGAAGCTGAAGAGTTTTACCCTGCAGCCATCGAATTAGTAGAGCAAGCACAAGTTTTACTGAAAAAGCTGCGTCGTTACACCCCTCCAGACAAAAAGCTAAAATCTTATTTTGAAAATGCAGACAACTATTTAAGTTGGCATACAGAACAAATGTTTTTAAAACTGCTAACAAAGGGCCCCAAAAATAGCGAGTTTTCGAAACAGCGTGAAACTATGAGGGAGTTTTGTCGTAGCGAAACACAATACCGTAGCGATCAAGAATACAATTCAAAATTAACCTTAGACGACCCAAACCGCATTACCAATAAGATGCGTTTACTGCAAAGGCTCACTGAATACGGTGTGGTATTTAGTAAGGAAACTAAAAACTTAAATCTAAACCTACAACGCTTTGTACGTGGTTCAGTGACAGCTGTAATCATGGCGTTTGTGATGTTTTTAGTACTTAATGCCCGCTCTAATTTTCAAGAGATCACTGTGGCTTTGATTGCATTTTTAGGTGTGCTCTATGGCTTACGTGAAATTTTCAAAGATGATTTAACCCGCATTATTTGGCGTAAAATCAAACAAGGCAGGCCTAAATGGCGCCATATCTTCCGCAGTAGCTTTGATGATAAAACGATACATACTCAAACAGTGTGGTTAGAACAGATACGCCGTAAATCATTACCAAAAGATGTTTCTGAACTATTTAAAAAGCGCCGGCAACAAAATAAACAGGCTGCTACCCTGATCCATTATCGATGTGATAGTAAAGTAATTGCTAAAGAGTTTTTACCTGGTTATGAAGAAATTCAGCAGCAAGTTTATTTTAATCTGACGCCATTTGTGCGCTATTTGAAAAAAGGTGCAGGTAAATTATTTAGCTTGGAAGGCAATAAAGTCTCTGGGCAATCGGTTGAAAGACGTTACCAAATAAACTTGGTTGTTACTTACAGTGCAAACAGTTCTTATACTGCGACACGCTACAAAATCACATTAAACCGTTCAGCTATTGTCAGTATTGAAGAAATGCCTGATTAAATTAGCATAATGTTGTAATGCACGGCTCTGTGTCAGTGTCATGCATTACACAGTGTTATGGCTCTAGTTAAATGTATATTGGTAATTAAACCTCAAGCTTCTTCCTTTGCCAGGTACTGCACCATTCCACACTCTTCGGTCAAAAATAGCATGGTCCTTATCAAATAAATTTTCAGCTGAAACGGACAGCCTGTGCTTTTGAAAATCTCTCGTAAGTTTTAAATTCACTAAAGCATAACTTGATTGGTAAAAATGTGTGTCATCTGTCAATAGAGTCTTGATTTCATCGCGCCATATTGCATTTAAATGAATCGTTGCAAGTGAAGTCGGATAACGCACTGATAAATTAGCAAAACGTTTAAAACTAGCATTAATTGGCTGATCAAATAATTGCGTAAAGTTCGCAGACACATTTAATTTATTTAACGCTTTACTGGCTGAAAGCTCTAACCCCGCAATATTTTCATTTACCGTATTTTCAAAGGTATAAAAGCTATTTCCCTCTATTGGGACAAGGTTTATAAAGTCTCTTAGTTGGTTATGGAACAAAACACTTTCAAGTGATAAATCATGATGAGTGTAAAGCCAAACAAACTCACTGGTCTTAACATATTCAGAAGTCAAGTTTGGGTTTCCTTTTGTTACACTATCACTGGAATAAAGCTCGTTGTTTACTGGCGTTCTAAATGACTCGCCATATTGCAGTTTAATACTGTTGTGCTCTGTAGGTTGCCAAATAGCTGCAAAGCGTGGTGAAAGTTTGCTATCAATACCCTTAATATTATCGAACCGTGCCCCCACAAAAAGCAACCACTTTTCATTATACTGCCATTTAAGTTGGCTATAAATACCATAAAAATCATGAGATACCCGCAGTGCAGAAAATTCAGGAATGTTTTTAATGCGCGTTAACCCATCTAAATAAAAACTATCCTCTGGAATAATCAATTCATTTTGGTAGTCATAATAATTAGTTGTAACACCCGCTTGATACTGACTAGCGTGACGATATTCAAGGCCAGAATTTAATTGCTTATTATCGTCCAATTTATAACTATGCGAAAGCTTAAGCTTACTCCATTGAGTTCGCCAATTTGGGCCAGTTAGAAAGTCTTCACTTACAATGCCTAACTCTTTTGGTAACACCATACCTGAAGAGTCTATTTGAAAATTGGCATAACTGAGTAAACCATCGAAAGTATGTTGTTCATTTTGCCATAGAGAATGTTCTAGGCTTGTGCTAACAGACTGGCTCTTGTGAACATTTTCCTTGCTATAACCACCGAGGTTAATAAATTCATCTAACTGATTTTCAATAAAATGAAATGCGAATCTTGTGTCTTGGTAGTGTAACTGAGCGTTAACTAGTACGTGCTGTGATGGGTCGTTAAAAGAAAAATTACTTGTAACAGGATAGCTTTGCCCATTTGCTTGTTGCAACGATATATTGCCATTAAAGGTGAAGTCATTTTGCTTATGGCGATAACTGCCACTTAATGCTTGATAACCATGCTCACCTAGAGATAGGGTTAATTGTTGATGCTGCTTTTTGGTTATAAAATTCACCACTCCCAAAAACGCATTACTGCCATAAAGTGCAGAGCCTGGCCCACGAATTATCTCCACTTTTTCTAGAACTGACGCAGCAATAAATGGTGTGTAAACGGTTGCTTTGCCAAACGACGTTTCATTTAAACGCACGCCATCTAATAATATTAATAAATACCCATTGTCTAGACGTACTCCACGAGCATGTTCTTTGGGTACAGCGCCAACCCAATCGCCACGCGCCATTTGCATACCGGGAACAAAATTAAGCACATCAAAGGCATTGATAACACCTAATGATGCGAGCCTTTGCTCATCAAACACAGTGATTGTAGAAGGAGCTGTGGATTTCGTCTCAAGGGTATTGCTCGCAATGGTTACTTCTAACTCGCTTAATTGAGCGATATCTAAAGAAAAAAGATCAGACGTTGTTTCGCTTGTTGCTTTACAAGCAAACGAAAGCATAGAGTTCAATACCAAGTAAAACAAACTATAAAACAGTTTTTGCATTATTAGTGTATATTCAACAACATGGATATATTATATAGTAGTAAAAAGTTCTGTAACAGCAAGTGCTTAAAAATTAATTTATGAATGAGCATACTCTAAAAAGTATTCCTAATTTAGCATTATTTCAACGTGTCACTTGTCAAGTGCTAAATCAACTACAACATTACTTTCCTACCCCTTGTGATGTGTCAGCGACACAGCTTGGCCAGCAAATGATCGATGAATTAAATTTGGTTAATTTACTGCCACTTGACCTTGCAATTGAAATCAGCGCTGTCATTTCATGGCTCGAAAAGGCAGAGTTGATTTGGGTTGGTGGTCATGAACTAAATGATTTTTTCGATGTGACACTCTCTAAATATACACTCTCATTACTAATTGATGAATGCAGTGGCGTCCGCTTATCTGAGCAATTATACAAGGCTCAGACTGATGATGAACAACACACCATTATTAAAAAGTTACTATTGTAAACAACACTATTTAAGTTTTATTGAACGCACGGTTGATAAAATTCATTAACTGTAGTCTGTTACGCAATCACCATTCATAATTGTTTTGCCTATATTCCCCCTACACTTGGTGACTTACTACAAGCTACTCCCCTCTAAAAGGCCATATAAACTCTTGTGCTTATCGCTTTTCAATACCTATTCTGCAGTCTCCTCAAATTAATAGCAAAAAAGCGCTTTATTATTTTAGCGTTAAACCAATGCATTTAGTTACACTTATAACCATATGTAGACAAATTAAAATTATTTAAAATAAATCCACATGTTTATTAAAGTCTTAAAAATCAAATACTAAGCAAGCAAACCTCTCTATTAAATTGATTTCAAATCAACTCAAACATACTTCAAATATTGAAATATTAATTCGAACTCTTTACAATTTATTTTTATTGAACAGTCAATTAATAAAAATATGCCTAAAGTTGGATACGAACCGATACGTCGTCAACAATTGATTGACGCTACATTAAGCTCAGTTGCAGAGCTCGGATTAAAAGCAACAACTATTAACACCATAAGCAAACGAGCTGGGTTGTCTTCGGGCATTATTAGTCATTATTTTGGCAGTAAGAATGGACTAATTGAAGCGACCGTGCGCTACTTACTTACTAGTTTAAAATCCAGCTTAATCTCAAAAATTGACACAAACATAAGTCAGCAACAACGTCTTATGTTAATCGTCGAGGCAAATTTCTCTGTTGTTCAAAAACAAGCGCATGTAACCAAAACTTGGTTAATTTTTTGGGCTGAATCAATGCACGATGAACAATTGCACCGCTTGCAAGCAGTGAATGCAAAGCGTCTGTATAGCAATTTACTCTATTCATTCAAAGCGTTATTGCCTTATGAACAAGCGCTACAAGCTGCAACACTTAGTGCAGCAATGATCGATGGCCTTTGGCTACGTGCCGTATTAACCAAAGCTAATGAAGCCGAATTTAGCAATGCAGAATTGCTCGCTAAAAACTATGTAAACTCTCTCATTCCCGTGTCTCAGGATTAATTATGTCTCTTCCTAAATTGCTCAACTTTATTCATGGTGAACTGCTTGAAAACAAATCAGGTCAGGCGTTCGATGTTACCAACCCTGCTACAAACGAGGTTATTTATCAAACTGAAATTGCAGACGATTTTATAAAAGAACAGGCTATTAACAGCGCCAAGCAAGGCTTTGCAACTTGGTCAGAACTTAGCGCTGTTGAACGTAGCCGCATTTTATTAAAAGCGGTTGCCATATTACGTGAGCGCAACGATGCATTAGCAAAAATTGAAGTACTTGATACAGGTAAACCGATACAAGAAGCCGATTGCGTGGATATTCAAACTGGCGCTGATGTTATTGAATATTTTGCAGGTCTTGCGCCAACACAACTAGGTTCACAGCAAACGGTCGGTAATGATTTCTTTTATACTCGCAAAGAGCCATTAGGCATTTGTGCAGGCATTGGTGCATGGAACTACCCATTACAAATTGCCTGTTGGAAATCGGGCCCTGCACTTGCGGCAGGTAACGTTTTAATTTTCAAACCATCTGAAGAAACGCCACGCGGTGCTATCGAACTTGCCAAAGTTTTTATTGAAGCTGGCATGCCAGCTGGTGTATTCAACGTGGTCCACGGTGCGGGCGAAGTCGGCCAATGGTTAACAACACACCCAGAGATTGAAAAAGTTTCCTTCACCGGTGAAGTAGGTACAGGCCAAAAAGTAATGCAAAGCGCAGCCAGTAACTTAAAAGAAGTTACCATGGAACTGGGCGGTAAATCACCACTAATCGTGTTTGATGATGCCGAAATCAGTGAAGCCGTAAGTGCTGCAATGCTAGGTAATTTTTACACTCAAGGTGAAGTGTGTACCAACTGTACTCGCGTTTATGTTCAAAGCAATGTTTACGATGAGTTTATCGCAGAGTTAAAAACCCGCACCGAAAGAAATATTGTAATGGGCAACCCACTAGACCCAAATGTTAATTTGGGCGCGCTGATTTCAAAAAAACATTTAGCGCAGGTTTTAGATTACATCAAGCTTGGTAAAGAGCAAGGCGCCACCGTATTAACGGGTGGCTATCAAGTATCACCTGCATCTGCACCTAAAGGTAATTTTGTCGCGCCGACTATTTTTGTTAATTGCGATGACAACATGACCATAGTTAAGGAAGAAATTTTTGGCCCAGTGATGTGTGTACTGCCGTTTACCGATGAAAACGAAGTCATTAAACGCGCTAATAATACAGAACTTGGTTTAGCCGCGGGTGTCTTTAGTCAAAACATTAAACGCGCTCATCGTGTTATCCACCAATTAAATGCCGGTATTTGTTGGATTAACAGCTATGGCAATTCGCCTGCTGAAATGCCTGTTGGTGGATACAAGCGCTCTGGTATTGGCCGCGAGAATGGCGTTGAAACACTCAATAGCTATACGCAAACCAAATCAATCTATGTTGGCATGAGCAAAATTGAGAGCCCATTTTAGCGAGTAATTAATATGCACTACGATTATATTATTGTCGGCGCAGGCTCAGCTGGGTGTGTGCTTGCCAACCGTTTATCCGAAAATCCTGAACATTCAGTACTTCTGCTTGAAACCGGTGGCTCGGATAAAAGTATCTTTATTCAAATGCCAACGGCGTTATCCATTCCAATGAATGGAAATAAATACGCATGGCAATTTCATACAGAAAAAGAACCGTTCCTTAATAACCGCAGTATGCACTGCCCCCGCGGTAAAGTATTGGGTGGCTCATCGTCAATTAATGGCATGGTATACGTGCGTGGTCATGCAAAAGACTTTGATGAATGGGCCGAGCTCGGCGCCAAAAATTGGGATTATCAAGCATGTTTACCTTACTTTAAAAAAGCCGAAAGTTGGTATTTAGGTGAAGATAATTACCGTGGCGGCAACGGTGAACTTGGCGTCAACAACGGTAACCAAATGGCTAATCCTTTGTACCGCGCGTTTATTGAAGCAGGTAAACAAGCAGGTTATGACCAAACGCACGATTACAACGGTGAAAACCAAGAGGGTTTTGGCCCAATGCATATGACCGTTAAAAACGGCATTCGCTGTTCGGCAAGTCGCGCTTATTTAAACCCAATAAAGCACCGAAAAAACTTAACGATAATAACTAATGCACTGGTGACGAAAGTGCGTTTAGAAGGTAAAAAAGCAACAGGTGTGAATTACACTATTAATGATAAAGCACATCATGCCATCGCTAATCAAGACGTTATTTTAAGTGCGGGTCCGATAGGCTCACCTCATATTTTGCAGTTATCGGGTATTGGTCCACGTGAAGTACTAGAAAAAGCCGGCGTAAAAGTGCAGCACGAGCTACCTGGTGTCGGTCAAAACTTACAAGATCATCTAGAGTTTTACTTTCAGTACAAGTGTAAAAAGCCAATCACGTTAAATGGCAAATTAGGGCTGATTTCAAAAGGCTTAATTGGCGCACAATGGTTGTTTGCAAAATCAGGTCTTGGTGTTAGTAACCACTTTGAATCATGTGCTTTTATTCGTTCAAAAGCAGGCGTTGAATGGCCTGATATTCAATATCACTTTTTACCAGCGGCGATTCGTTACGACGGTAAATCCGCATTTGATGGCCATGGCTTTCAGGTACATGTTGGCCACAATAAACCTAAAAGTCGTGGTGCAGTGACGATTCAATCGTCTGATCCCAGTATTGCTCCAAAGATTCAGTTTAATTACTTGCAGCACCCCGACGATATTGAAGGGTTCCGCGCCTGTGTCCGTCTAACCCGCGAGATTATCGCGCAGCCAGCCTTTGATGCTTATCGCGATGGTGAAATTCAACCTGGCGAACAAATTCAAACTGACGAAGAAATTGATGCCTTTGTACGTGATGCCGTTGAAAGTGCTTATCACCCAAGTTGCTCATGCAAAATGGGAGAAGACGATATGGCGGTGGTCAATTCTAATACGCAAGTGCACGGAATAAGCAATTTACGCGTGGTGGACTCCTCTATTTTTCCAACCATACCGAATGGCAATTTAAATGCGCCAACCATTATGGTTGCAGAAAAAGCGGCTGACATCATTTTGACAAAGCCAGCATTTAATTCAACTGCATTGCCTGTTGGTATTAATCCAGATTGGCAGCAGAAACAGCGCTAAAAATTGGCAGTAGCGATGAAAGCATCATAACTTTCATCGTTATTTTCAACGAATAGCAATTCGCTATTGATTAACTTTGACAACGAATAGGAAAACTATGAACTATTTTTATTTATACTGGGAGGGTGACAATGACCTTATGGCTTAGTGCAGGCATTTTGTTCACCTTAGTTTCAATCGCCTTTATTGTGTATAAATGGGGCAATATGCAAGTAGTGGGTGTCACTCCTGTTAAAACATTTACCTTTATTGCAATTCTGTTTACATCTGGCCTCGACGTTGGCCTCATTATGTTTCCGCTCACCGAGTTTGCCGGTTATGCAGACATAAAAGCAAGCCCAGAATACGGCTTCACAAACCCGCTCGCGATTGAGTTTGGTTTTTGGGGGTTCTTAATTTGGGGTTTCTACTTTTTGACCTGCTTTTATTTCTGTGTAATTGAACCTAAAGTTAAATTTTTTGAAGTTCCACTGGTAAAATTAGTTAACAACGTGGTGATTATCGGCACATGTGCGTTTACCGCCTTTTTGTTACTCAGTAACTTGCCTTGGTACTTGCCTGCAGTGGGTGATGGCGAATCAATTGTGCCAACATTTTATTTAATCGTATTTGCTGCAATTTGTTTTGCCACTTACTCAAGTACCAGCATTCGTTATGTCCGCTTTCTAAGTATTACAACAACATGGGTATTTATCGCGTTAATCGTTGCTATGTGGGCAGGCGCTTTTGTATTTGGCGACAGTGAAATGACTGCATACACAAATAACTTAGCACTGATTGGCGATTATTTTGCCAACATGCACCATTTTGTGCTGCCACTAAACGACTATCATGAGTTTTACTTATTCTGGTGGTTTGCCTGGAGCATTATGATTGGGCAATTTACCTCTCGTTTTGTGGGTGGACTTAAAACCTACCAAGTATTAGCTGCGATGTTGATTTTCCCGTCAATTCCAATTGCTGCTTGGTTCGCCGTGCTGTATCACTATCATGATGCCGGTATTGCAACCGATGGTCTGGTGAATTTTGCTATGGTATTTGTCGGCATTGTGTTTGTGATTAATTCACTGGACTCACTGATCCGATTGTATACTGATAATCTTAACCTAACTGTTGCCCGTTTAGGTAAGCCTAATTACCTGTTGCTCAACATTGTTTCACTATCACTTTTAACACTACTATTTAAGTTAAACTTCCTACAAATCCAATGGGTTGGTGCCATTGTTATAGCGATTTTCTTTGCTGGATTTGGCTTTATTTTGGTAAATAAACTCAAAACGGTAAAAACAATTCAGAGTTCGCCTAAAGAAAACGTAATAGATTTTAATAAAATAGAGACTATAAGCTAATCATATGAAAAATATAATTAAATTATCACTAATCCCGGTTGCAGTAATTACAAGCGTGGCGCATGCCGATTGGAGTACTACAGTAACCGGAGCATCTGACTATACTTTCAACGGTGTTAGCCAAACTATGAACGACCCTGCGTTACAGGTTAGTCTCGACAAATCATTTGAAAGCGGCTTTTATGCAGGCAGTTGGGCATCAAACGTTGATTTTGGCGATGACACTGACATTGAATGGGATTTTTATGCCGGTCAGTATATCAGCTTAAATAATGCGTTAAGCCTTGATTATGGTATTGCTTATTACACCTACCATGGCGCAAGTCATTCAGATGATGGTAATTATGCAGAAGCCTATGCAAAATTTGGCTATTCATCTGCCCTTGGTAATACCGAGTTTAATTTCTGGTATAGCTGGGATTACTTTGGCACAGGTGCAGGTCATACAATTGCCATGATCGCCCACTCTTATGAAGTCGCGCCAAATCATACGTTACGTGCGAGCTTTGATGTATCAAACTCACTTGATGGCGATAAGTGGTTATGGGATGGCAATAATTCGTCATACCACCACTATAGATTAGCGTATCAAACTAGCTTTAAAGGGTTTGATCTTGAGCTTGTAGCAGAAAATACGAATCTTGATTGGGACACTGCTGATGAGCGCTTGGTATTCTCAATTTCAAGAACATTTTCGCTATAACGTGCGATAATTAAACTCATAGATATAAAATAAAAGGCGCACTCCGCGCCTTTTCTAATACCTTGACTAAATTGCGTTGACTAGCGTATTTCTGCTAAGCGCGAAATTATCTCATTAAGCGCAGCGACACTAAATCCGCGATCATAAAAGTACTTGATAGTCCCTTTACCATCTAGAAGCACAACGCGAGCATTATTAGGATTTTCATTGCCTGTGAATGCTTGAATATCCTCACCGTCCTGATAAATAGTAATCACACCACCCCATAACTCTTTTGGAATTCCACGACGCATTCCCTCATCAATTTGGGTACTAAACATACGCGGGAACATACCTGCAATAGTTGGCAATTCATAAGCAACAACATCAACCTCTTTCATATCAAGCCCGATTAACCAGCGGTCGATATCAAATTGCGAATTTTGTTTGTAACCAATTAAAAACAGCGCGGGTTTGCCAAGTACTGCTTCTGGTAACTTTACTGGTTGATGATCTAAACTGGTGCCTGACACGTTAGGAAAAGCGGAACCTGCTACATTTTGGTTTGGGTAATGTGCAGCGCAGCCAGATAAAGCCGTAACCAGTAAAAAATTAAATAGTGCTTTCATATCTGTCTCAAAAAACATTTTTATAGAGTACGTTAGTTAAAGCAAAATAGTTTGCTAGAATTAAGAAAGCTAACCTGAACACAGGTTAACTAATCAACTTCTTTTACAAGTGCCTCAAGTTTGCTCATAAACACATCTTTTAGTTTACTGTGTTCATAATCGAGGTGATAAGTGTTGTGAAAGCCAAAACGCAGCAGCACACCATTGCCTTTTAAGTAAATGGTGTAGCCGTCAATATCTGAAAACGCGGTGATCCCTTGATAAAGTTTGCCGTCTTCAAAGTCTTCGCCTTTTTTGTAAATAAGGTCGAATACTTTTAATAGTAGTTTGGCGTCTAGCTCGTTTTTCATAACTAAGTACTCCCTGATTTCTCAAATTGTTACTTAACTATAGTGAGTTACTTAACTTTTAGATCAATTAGCGAAAGTATCTAGGTACAAGGCTTCAACTTTATCACGCGCCCATTGTGTTCGGCGTAAGAATTTCAGCGAAGATTTAATTGAAGGATCATTTGCAAAACAATTGATTTTAATTTCACGATAGAGTCCATCCCAACCGTACTCTTCAACTAATTGAGTCACAATTTGCTCTAGCTTTAAGCCATGTAAGGGGTTGTTTGGTTGGTTTTGCATTATAAAAGCCTTAAATGGGGGCTGGTGTTTTGGTTTTACTCTCACTTTAATCAGTAAGCAAAGATCAGCAGCCACTAAAAAAGCCCTAAACGGGCTTTTTTAAAATTATGTTTAACGGTTATAGTTTAACTAAACCCCCATTTAATGTCACACCTAACATTAAATGGCCATCTTAATATTATTTGCTTTATTAGTTTTTTTTCGCGTATTTTCAGTGAATAGAAACAAATATACTTACTTCTTGAACTGGGCTGCAGATCTTTCAAGTTCTTTTTTGCCGCTATGTGACTAGCGTTTGTACAAGGCTGAGGCTGCATGATTGAGTTATTATGAGTAAATCTGCCGATAAAAAGCAATCTACTACTAAAAAGTCCCCTTACCCCACACCCATGTATGTAAGTAGCTGATATTAATAATATTCAGCAAATTTATATTTTACCATCGCTCAAAATACTATTCCGAGTAGTTTTTAGGAAAAAATTAAGCAATTTATTGCAATAATAAAGGTGTTAGTAGAATAATGTACCAACTTTGGTTCTAAAGTAGTATTTCATGCCGGTCTTAGTCTTTTTAATCTCATTTTTGCCACATAGCCTATTTGCCAATACACAATTTTCAGACATTTTTGATGATCATACTGCGGTGATGTTATTAATTGACCCTGTAAGTGGTGAAATTGTAAAAGCCAACAATGCAGCAGCGAATTTTTATGGGTACCCCCTTGACGCACTCGAAAATAAATCCATTCAAGAAATAAACCTTTTCACTAAGGAACAAGTTGCTGAAGAGCGAGAAAACGCGCAGCTGCAAAAACGCAATTATTTTATCTTTCGACATCAAATTGCCAGCGGAGATGTTAAAACCGTTGAAGTCTATTCCACGCCAATCGAGCTGTCAGGTAAACCATTACTATTTTCCATTATCCAAGATATTTCCGAGCAGAGAGAGTATCAAACGGATATTTGGCAATACCAAGAAAACCTTGAAGAAATGGTTGATGCCCAGCTCACAACAATTAAAGAAAACAGTAATAAAATGCATGCAATTTACTTAACGGGTATCACCGCTCTAGTTACTGTTACATTATTTTTAGTGTATTTACTGCGCATTGCACGAAATGCGAAAAAGCGAAGCTATGAACTAAACCAAATTGTGGAGCAAAGCCCCTCGGCGATTATAACCACAGATCACAACGGCAATATTCTTTATCAAAACAACCACAGCATGAAAACGCTGTTTGCCAACATTAGTAAGAGTAAAAAAGTGTTTGAGGTACTGCCTACGTTAGTAAGCGATAAAACTCGCCTCACCAATGCCATTAAGCATCGAGAGCCCTGGGTAGATAAGTTATCGATTAACCAAGGCCATACCTTTTTACGTGTACACCTTTACCCAATTAACAGTAAGCAAAACAGCCTAAGTGGTTATGTATTAATTTTAGATGATATATCCAAACAAATACAAGATGAAAAACAACTAAGACTCACCTCTACCGTGTTCCAAACTGCCACCGAAGCGGTGATGATTTGTGATAAGCATTATAAAATCCAAGCAGTGAATGAAGCGTTTACTAAAATTACTGGTTTTGAAAGCCATGAGGTACTTAATAATACACCTGATATATTAAGTTCTAATTTACAAAATAAATCCTTTTATCAAAATATGCAGCACCAGCTCGATGAGAATAATCAATGGCAAGGGGAAATCTGTAATCGTCGTAAAAATGGCGAAATATATTACGAATGGCTGTCTATTACTGCGCTTAGAGACAATCACGGCGAAATTGAAGCTTTTGTAGCCCTTTTTAGTGACATCACAAAACGTAAAAAGGCAGAAAAAAAAATCTATCAACAAGCCAACTATGACTCACTCACAGGGCTTGCCAACAGAAACTTGTTTTTAGACCGCTTTGAACAAGCACTCAATAAAGCGGAACGTGATAACACTTATGTCTCGCTGTTGTTTATCGATTTAGATGGCTTTAAGCATGTTAACGACACTTTAGGGCATTCCCAAGGCGACGTATTACTTAAACAAACAGCACGTAGGTTAAAAACAGCATTAAGAAAGTCTGACACGATCACGCGTTTGGGTGGCGATGAGTTTGCCGTACTTATCTCAAGTGATAAACATAATTTAAATATCCATAAAGTCGCACACAAAATTCAAACGGCCATAGCTAGACCATTCGAACTAGAAAACGCACAGGGCTTTGTCTCAGCCAGTATCGGTATCACCAGTTATCCAAATGACGGTAAAGATGTTGAAACACTGATGCGTAAAGCCGACAGCGCAATGTACAAAGCCAAAGCAAATGGTAAAAATAACTTTCAGTTTTTTACTGCGGAAATGGATGAAAAAGCCCTTAAACGTCGTACGCTAGAGAGTGAGTTACGATTAGCCATAGAATTGCAACAGTTTACCGTTCATTACCAACCTCTATTTGATACCCAAAAACAAAATGTTACCGCAGCTGAAGCTCTTGTTCGATGGCAACATCCTGATAAAGGACTTTTATCTCCGGCTCATTTTATTGAATTAGCAGAAGAACTCGGCTTAATTATTGATATCGGTGAGTTTGTTATGCATACAGCCTGTAAATTTGCAGCAACATGGCAAAGTCGATTTCAAAATGCACCAAGTATTAGTATCAATATATCCAGTCTTCAATTTCAACGTGACGGCTTTTTAAAAGTTATTGATAATGCGCTAGAGCAAAGTGGCCTACCTGCAGAAAAACTGATCTTAGAAATCACCGAGAGTGTGTTCATCGAAAATGACCAAAGAACCATGTACCAACTCACGGAACTTGCTAATCGTGGCATAAAAATCGCCATTGATGACTTTGGTACAGGTTATTCATCACTTAGTTACTTGAAAAAATTCCCAGTAAATAAGCTTAAAATTGATAGAAGTTTTGTTTGCGATATTGAAAATAACCAAGAAAATCAAGCTTTAACAAAAGCAATTATAGCAATGGGACAAAGCCTTAAATTAGAAGTAATCGCAGAAGGTGTTGAATATAAAGAGCAAATGGAATGGCTAAAAGCTGCCAAATGTACATTAATTCAAGGATATTGGTTTGCAAAACCAAGCAGTCAAGATCATTTTTGGACACTGCTTTGTGAACAGAAAATTGCTAAGGAACAGAACTCTAAGAGAGAGTCATTAGACTTGGTTTAACTAACTAAAAATTCAAACACTGGCAGCGCAACAACTGAGTGTACCATTGCCACTATACATGTATATATAAACATTTTATCTACTTGCTATCGTCTGAAAAGGTAGGTGTCATACTGTTTTAGAAGTACCTAGAATAATGTGAACTATAAGCACAATAGCGCACAGATTGAACGTAAAAAATACAACACAAAGGCACATTTAAAACAAAGCCTAATTGTGGGTTTGTTGGCTATTTGAAGAAGGCAAGCTGATTGTAAATTCAGTACCTTGTTCATTCGAAGTTCCACTTAATTTGCCATTATGTTCGTCACAAGTAATGTGATAACAAATTGCTAAGCCAAGTCCTGTGCCCTCTCCGATGGGCTTTGTGGTATAAAACGGGGTGAATATGTATTTTAAATCAGCTTCATGAATACCACAGCCCGTGTCTCTGATGGTAATCACGATATTTTTTTCGTGAACTTGGGTAGAGATATAAATATCCCCTGTCGTATCAAACGACTATTTTGCATTTAAAATCAAACTCATAAATACTTGATTCAGCTTTCCCATGTTCACCGTTGTTTCGGGCAAGGGATTTAACGCTAAATGCACCTTGCAATTGTCTTTAAGTTCATTTCGTAAAATATTAAGTGGTGATTGAATACCTTTATTGATATCGCTGAGTTAATGAACATCAGATTCGTTACGAGAAAAGCGCTTTAAATCGAGCATAATTTGCTTAGCAGAGTTAAGCCCTTTTACAGTTTCAGTTGTGAGCTGGTCTAAATCATTCAAGATAAAGCTAAGTTCTTCATCAAATACCACATTTTTTAATTCTTCAGTTAAAGGTGAGGCCTTTTTAAGAGTATTCAAACGCATTGTGATCTCAGGCAAA
>NZ_JBFKMX010000058.1:0-22538 GCF_041629635.1 Pseudoalteromonas sp.
ACCTTCAACTAATAATCCCATGATCTGCTCCTTAAACCTGTGGTAATTCAAAAATAATTAATGTCGCTGGGGTGTTAGATACGTTTTCAAATACTAATTCAGTTTCATCTAACACTTTTGCACCATCACCACTTTCAATTTGAATAGCATTAACTAGACTGCTGCCTGAAACTTGATGTACATACACAGGTGCATTATTTGATTCAAATAGATACTGCTGTTTTGGCTCAAGGATCAGTTGATGTAGCTTTGCATCCTGTTTTATCCCAAGCGTGCCATTTTCGCCATTTGGCGTCACAATCGTCGTTAAACCAACGTCTTTACCAAAATCTTTTTGTTGATAACCTGGTTTGTCGCCAAAACTATTCGGCTCAATCCAGATTTGTAAAAATCTCAGTTGCTCTTCATTTGATGCATTGTATTCACTGTGAAAAATCCCTTTGCCTGCCGACATTAACTGAAATTCACCCGCAGGAAGCGTTTTGATATTGCCCGCACTGTCTTTATGTTCAATGGTGCCTGACAATACATAGCTAATAATTTCCATATCGCGGTGGCCATGAGTATCAAACCCAGCGCCCGGTGCCACAACATCATCATTTATAACACGAAGGGCTGAAAAGCCCATGTGTTTTGGGTCGTAGTAATTTGCAAAAGAGAAAGTATGTTTGCTCTTAAGCCAGCCATAGTCAGCGCCGCCGCGCTCATTTGCTTTTCTAAGTGTGATCATCGTACTTTCCCCCTAATTAAGCGTGTTGTGTCAATTTAGCTGAAATAAGCGCATCCAGTGAGGCTTTACCCGCACCCGAGAACACCAAAGAAATACTTGCCGCCAATAATGCTAAGCCAAACTCATAACCATTGTTAGACATAAACAGTCCGTTTTCAAAATGCACACTAAAGATTGCAACAATCATAGTGCCTGCAAGTGCCAATGCCGCTGGGCGAGTTAATAAGCCAAGTAAAATAAATAAACCGCCAAAAAACTCTGCACTGCCTGCCATTAGCGCCATTAAATAGCCCGGTGCCAAGCCAATAGATTCCATCCATGCACCCGTGCCCTCAAGGCCATAACCACCAAACCAAGCAAATAATTTTTGCGCGCCATGTGCCATAAAAATAATGCCGATAGGTAATCTTAACGCCAGTGCTGCGTAACCTGCTTGGCTTGATGTAAGTGTTGTTAATAGTGTTTTCATAATTTATTCCTCAAAAATTTTAAACTTATCTAATTTGTTAAAGCATCTGCTTAAATGATGAAATTAAGTATAAGCATGCTAAACTCAATAAAAAATCGGAACATTTTGAACCCTTAGTTCAAATTTTTTGAATAAAAGAAATATGTATCAAGCCATCACTATTGACGCCCTAAAAACACTCGATGCTATCGATAAAAAAGGCAGTTTTGCCGCTGCAGCCGAATCACTTTATAAAGTGCCTTCGGCGCTAAGCTACACTATCAAAAAACTTGAAGAAGACATTGGCACGCCACTGTTTGACCGTTCAAAACAGCGAGCGGTACTTACCCCTGCGGGTAAGCTGGTGTTAGAACATGGCAGGCAAATTTTGCATTCCACCAGCAAAATGCTCGATGCTGTAAGCCAATTAGAATCAGGCTGGGAAAAACGGCTTCGCATCGCCCGTGATACTGTGATCCCAGAAGATGTCATTTTTGAGCTATTAAAAGAGTTCACCAAACGGCCTGAGCAAGTTGATATTCAACTAAGCGTAGAGGCTTTAGGTGGCGGTTGGGATGCCCTCCATAGTCGGCGTGCCGATATTGTTATTGGTGCAACAGGCGAGTTGCCAAAAGGCGTGTATCGCACCCACAAAATCGCAGAGCTAAGCTTTATCTTTGCTGTGGCAGCATCGCACCCTTTGGCAAAGGTTACTACGCCACTGGACGACGATGATTTAAAACACTACCCCGCAATTGTGGTATCTGACACTTCCACTTTGCTGCCAGAGCGAAGTACAGGGCTATTTAGTGCCAAACAAGTAATCAATGTTAATTCTATGCAGGCAAAACTCGCAGCCCAACTTGCCGGCATTGGTGTGGGATTTTTGCCAAGTCATATTGCTAAACCGTATCTTGCAAATGGCGAACTAGTGCAAAAAGAGTGCACCATTCCAAGACCAAAACAAGACTTATACATTGCGTGGCATAAAGATAATCAAGGCAAAGCCTTTCAATGGTTTATTGAACGGCTATGCCAAGCAAACTGGCAGATTCAAACCAATTGCATTAATTAGCTGGTCATTTATTGCGACAAAGAAATGGCTCAGAAACAAGGCTTATAATTCGACATGTAGTTGTTCTAATTAAGAATTTTAAAACGCAGTTTATGGGTCATTTAACTCGCTAGAATGTCAAATGATTAATAAAATTGGTATTAACTCCAGCGCCTTGGATCAAAGCCAAAGTAGTTCAGTAATAGATCAAAAATGACCGGATCATATGCTTTTAATTCGCTGGGCTTTTCAATAAAGGTTTCGGTGATCACCGCGAAAAACTCCGCTTCGTTGGTGGCACCGTAACTGTGAATAACGTGGGGCATGCCATATGCCACATGCGCTTTTAACACATTGTAGGCGCGAGAGAATTCGCGTCCCCAACTTTCATAGGTGAGTTTATCTTTTAATAGCGGCGTGCCTGTTGTTGCACCGGTTTCTTGATCGAGTTGATGGGCAAACTCATGAAATACTAAATTGTGGCCATCATTAGGTAAACGGTTACCGTTAAGCACATCATGCCATGAAAGCACCAAAGTACCGCCAGGCCACGACTCCCCTTGCCTAACCGTTTGGTGAAAACTAACAAGGCCTGCGCCATCACTGCTTTCTGAATTTGCATAATAGGCGCTTGGGTAAAGCAAAATTTGCTTTACATTTTTATAAAGCGGCCACGGTTTATTTAGCACCAAGACACAGGCATCGGCCGCCACAATCAACTTCATTGCGTGGTTTACCACTAGGCCATCACGTCCTAAAAAGTCTTTGGTCGCTAAAAACCAGATGATGTGTTTTTCTAATCGTGCACGCTCTTTATCTGTCATTCGGCGATAAATCGGCATGTACTTGAGTAATACATTACGATCGCTGTCGCTTAATGTGCGATCTTTTAGTTTATGTTCCCAGTAAATATTGCGTAGCGAATCGAAATACCAATAAGCAGCGATAAATACTAAGGTTAATATTATTAATATGAAGTCCATGCTTCCCCCTTTTCTATTTAATTGGGTGAAGCATGGCGTTGTTCAAGGTAGGGAATATATTTTTTAGTTCTTTCTTAAAACAACAACGTCACGGAAAATTGATTCGCTCATGCGGTGTGGCGCTTCAAACTCAAGCGCGCTTAGGCCTGCCGCTTCAAAAACCGCAATTAGCTCTTTGCGCTTTGGAATGTATTTATTAAACGCAATAACGCAAATACCATCTTTGTGAAGTAACTCCGCCCATTGCGGCGCACATTCTTCTAACACAGCAATTGGGTTGCGGGTCTTTTCCGTAGTAAAGTGCTGCACACCGTAAGGAATATCACTAATGATTAAATGCTGCTTTTCACGCTTTAATAAATCACACGCGGTCGTGGCATTGCCATTAATAATACGGGTATTAACGCCATTAGCAGTAAAATCAATAAACTTACCCTTGTTTTGTTTATTGGCTTTACCAATAAAACCCTCTTTTAGCTCATGCTTTTGGCGGTGCAGCTTAGTCCATTTTTTGGCAAAGGTTCTAAAGTCCAAAACTGCATTCGGGTCTTGCTCAATGCCTTTTGATTTTATGCCGTAACGCATTGCCCACATTAAAGTAGTGCCGCGCCCGCACATAGGGTCTAGCAATTTAATCTTGCTGACGTCTTTTTCTTTACAGAAACTTAAACCCACATTGAGCAACAACTGCGTTAAAATTTCATTGGTTTTGCCTTTGTATTTGCTACCAAATACAAAATCACTGTGTAAGTTAAAATCAGTATTTAGCGATAACGGCGTTAACGTGCCCGAATGATGACTAAAAATACCTTGTACAAACGATAAGCGTGCTAGCGCCTCAAGTTTTTGCTCTGGCAATTGGGTTTGCAAAAATTGCATGCCGCCAATCTCGTTTAGTGTAAGGTCATACTCGCCAATACACTGTTTAAACTCTTTTTGTGCAATATCGATGGTTTCGTTAAAATAAGCACCGTTTGCAACAGGTGAAATCAAAATCGCAATGTCTTTCAAAACATTATCCTAATAGACAAATAATACCGTTAATTATATCGCGACTCGGACAAAGAAATAAACGCATGCTACCAATCAACCAGATTAAAACCGATTTTTTAGCCCATATTGGCAACAACAATAGCTATCAACCGATTATTGTGAGCGCCAACACGGGAACGGGAAAATCAACCCAATTGCCACAGTGGTGCACGCAAAGCGGCAAAGTATTAGTCATTGAGCCGAGGCGTATTCCATGTACTAGCCTTGCCGAGCGCGTCGCAAACGAAATGCAAACACCCCTTGGCGAAAAAGTGGGCTATGCCATTCGCTTTGAAATACAAGCAAACGACAACAGCGAAATAGTGTTTGTTACCCCGGGTGTGGCACTGCGCTGGTTAAATGAAGGGTTATTAAACGATTTCAATACCATTATGCTCGATGAGTTTCATGAGCGCCGCTGGGATACTGATTTACTGCTGGCTTTACTGCTTGAGCATAATAAAACCAGCAATCAGCCCTATCAGCTGGTGATCACCTCAGCTACATTAAACGCTGAGCAACTCATTAACTATTGCCAAGGCATGCATTTACATGCCGAAGGTAAAGTGTTCCCGGTAGATGAGCATTACCTTGCCCCCGCTATGCGTGATATGCCACATAAAGACAATCTGACTGAGCGCATGGCACTTGCCGCTGAAAAAGCGTATCAACTTGGCAGCCAAGATGTATTGGCATTTTTGCCCGGCAAAGGGGAAATTCAACTTTGTGCCAGTTATTTACGTGCACGAATGAGCGACCAATTCGATATAATCACCTTGCATGGTGCAAGCCCCATCAGCGAGCAAAAACGCGCATTACAACAAGGGGATAAACGCCGCCTTATTTTAGCGACTAATGTGGCAGAAACATCCTTAACCATTCCCGGTGTTGATGTAGTAATTGATTCAGGGCTTGAGCGCCGCACACATATTCGTAACGGCCAAAGTGTGCTGGATTTAACTGCGATTGCCAATGATTCCAAACTACAACGCCGCGGCCGCGCTGGGCGCATTAAACAAGGTGTTTACTTAGCCTTGTTTGGTCAACATGCACCGCTTGAAGCCCATACACCACCTGAAATCCAACGTGAAAACTTAACAGATATGATGTTAGCAGCCGCGGCCAATAATCATGCCCTTGGCAATTTGCGCTTTATCAACCCACTATCACAACAAGCCCATGGTTTAGCCTTTTCAACGCTTAAATCCATTAATGCCATTAACGATGCGGGTACTGCAACTGACTATGGTAAAGCCCTTGCGCCATTACCCATTGACGTTTCGCTTTCCCATTTAGTGGCAAGCATGCCAAATAACCGCCTAAAACAGGCAATGGCCGACCTTGCTGGTGCCCTAAGCGTGCCAGCCAAACTTTACACTCTAGATAAGAATGCAGAAAAGTTCCTGCAATTAGAAAGTGACTTTCCGAACCTGTGCGACTTTAGCTTACTCATTGGCTTAGTGCGCGGCCAGTTTTTAGAGTATATCAGCGCAGAAGAAAACGCCCTGATTGAAGCAAAGCAATTTGCCAGCCAGCTGCGTAGCCATTTTAATTTACCCGAGCTAAGTAAATACGCAAGTTACAACATCACTGAATTACAAAACGCTATTGCCGCCTTACTGCCGAGCTGCGTATATATTAAAAAGCAAAATCGCCGTGGCAGTTACAACAATGGTCAGCAAGAAGTGGTGATTGCCAAAGACAGCTACTTAAGTAACGAGCCCGATGCCCTACTGGTCCTTAAAACCTACAGCCTTGCTGGGCGTGCAGTAAAAGACCGCAAAACACTGGCAACTAAAGTAAGCCCCATAACCACCAGCGTTATTATTGATAATGACTTAGGTGAGGCAAAGCTATGCTCCTCTGAGATTACTGAGCAAAATGAATTAATTGGCAACTACCAATACCAATACGCAGGCACATCTTTAAAATCATTTAGTGCCTTAATAAAAAGCCATGAATTTATAGCTGCCACTGTTAACCTAATTGAAACTGGCGCACTTTGTGAGTCGCTTTTTGAAAAATTAACACAGGAATACCAGCAACTTTGTCTTTACCAAAATGTGCATAGCACCGATTGGCAATTATTAGCACCACACGAACAAATCACACGGGTATTAAGTGATTTAGAAATTAGCTCGCTTGATGAGCTGCTACTTCTTGATAACAGTGATTTTGCCTATGGCTTAGTTGATGACTACACATGGCAGCAATTTTGTGAGCTTTACCCGCTAATAGTGGTGTTGCCACAGCAACAACTCAGAGTGGAATACTTTATTAGCGCAAAACGCGTGGTGCTTCATTACATTAGTGGCAAACGGGTTGAAGCTCCTAAAAAGTGGGAACTACCTAACTTTAATGGCGCAAAAATACAATATCGCCGCGCCAGTAAATTGGTGGATATTAAATAACTGGATTTTGATTAAGTAAAATCACCCTAAGCTTTTAGCAAGTGCTGCCATTTCTTGCTGTAGCACATTAACAAACTGCGCAACATGAAAGCCGTCCATTAAGCCGTGGTGTACATCAATATTGAGTGGCATGGTGCCAAGCTGTTTATCAAATTTACCAAACACAAATTTGGGAATACCATTTTGCTCACCAAACGGTGTCGCGTGGGAAAAGCCAGTAAAATCAAGCCAAGGTAACACCGACACATGAATACAGTTAAGGCGCCCTTCTATCGAGTTAAATTGCTCTGAGAAAAATGGCTGACTTATTGCTGTTTCAAACGCAATTTTGCCTTTTTCACTAAATTCAGCAAAGCCCTCGGCATAAGGTAAGTATGAAATTTTAAAGAGGTTTTGCTCATCTAATTGCACCGCGTTGATTTCAATTTTATCGCACAGCCATACTTGGTTGTTATCAATACGATGACAAACTGGTTGATAGCTATTATTGGCACGCAGTAAAGCGTAAAGGCAAGCTAAGTAGAAAGACTGACCACTTTGTTTACATGCAGCAAACAATGCACCCGCATCTATACGCACACAGACTGAAAAGTACGGGTTTGCTAAGTCTTTAAAAAATGAGAAGTGTTCGGCGCGTTGCCAAGTAAAGAGGTCGATTTGAGTTGCCATAATCTTAAAATAAAAATGCCCGCAATTGCGGGCACCATACCGAGCATAGCATGAACTTTCAAGCTCATTCTTTTACTCGTGTTTTTACAAGTAACAAACGGATAAATTACAAACCGTTTTCGATGATTTCTTGCGCTAGTTCGTCAGCAATAATGTGCGTTGACTTTTGCTCGTCTTCAGAGCGTTTGAAGATTTCGCTTAGTGTATCGAATATACCTTCAACGTGCTTAGTTGCAGCTTCTGCACTATAACCTTCTGGCGCTGTTTCGTAGTAAACATTAATGATACCACCTGCGTTAATTACGTAATCTGGCGCGTATAAAATGCCTTTTTCACGAATAATTTCACCATGACGCGGCTCCGCTAGCTGGTTATTCGCACAACCTGCGATAATGCCTGCTTTAATGCGAGGAATAGTCTCATCATTGATCGTAGCACCTAGTGCACACGGCGCGTATACATCAACATCTAGGTCGTAAATTTCGTCAATGTTAACCGCAGTTGCGTTAAAGTCGTTTACTACACGGCTAACACGCTCTTCGTTGATGTCTGTTACAAACAGCTCTGCGCCTGCTTCGTGTAGGTATTTACACAGTGTATAAGAAACCGCGCCAAGACCTTGTACTGACACTTTTACACCTGCTAAGTCTTGGTGACCGTGCTTGTGCTGGTATGCCGCTTTAATACCTAAGAACGTGCCTAGTGCTGTAAATGGTGATGGGTTACCGCTTTTACCTTCAAGGCCAAGCACATAATTTGTTTCAGTATTCATTACTGCAACGTCATCACAGGTGATGTTTACGTCTTCTGCTGAGTAGTAGCTACCACCTAAACGCTCTAAATGACGACCAAATGCTTTAAATAGCGCATCTGATTTGATTTCTTTTGCGTTACCGATGATTACCGATTTACCGCCACCAAATGGTAAGCGCGCAACTGCATTCTTATATGTCATGCCTTTTGATAAGCGCAGTACATCGTATACTGCATCTTCGTCACTTGCGTAATCCCATAAACGACAACCACCCACTGCTGGGCCTAATTTAGTGCTGTGTACAGCAATAATTGCTTTTAAGCCAGTTTCTTTGTCTGCACAAAAAACAACGTTTTCGTGATTATCAAATTCAGTACGATTAAAAACAGTCACACGACTCTCCAACTTGTAAATGTTTAACGCGCATAATAAGTATGGCGTTAAATGAACGGGTTATTCTTGGTTTGCACCGACTCTAACATTATCCTTTCATCAAGACTACAATTTTAGATGAACAACCCAGTTAAACTTACAATTAAACATATTCAATTCCACTTAAGTTTTATTTAATAATAAACAATGCAATTACAGAGCTATTCCAAGCAAAATATCGCAAAGATCCGCTAATATTTAAATTGTAGATTGACGTTTACGTAAGCGATAAGCCAACGAGATGAGAGAGCGTAAAGAAGAAGTTACAGGGTTCAGGGCTTAATCAATGCGCGAATACAGCTCAAGCATAATTTCCAATCGTTTTTGTCAGTTAAACTCTAAAGTGATGCAATAAAAAAGAGCGCATAAGCGCCCTTTTACTTTGTTAAACTTTTTGCTCAACCAAAAATTATTTTAGTTTTGCGTCTAGCTCTTCAATTTTTGCTTTCCAGATTGCTGGGCCTGCGCTGTGCGCGTTGTTACCTTCGCTATCTACCGCAACAGTTACTGGCATATCTTCTACTTCAAATTCGTAGATTGCTTCCATACCTAAGTCTTCAAACGCAACAACTTTTGCTTTCTTAATTGCTTTTGATACTAAGTAAGCTGCACCGCCTACTGCCATTAGGTAAATTGACTTGTTGTTTTTGATTGATTCAACTGTTGCAGGGCCGCGCTCTGCTTTACCAATCATGCCAACAATGCCTGTGTTCTCTAGCATTAAGTCAGTAAATTTATCCATACGGGTTGCCGTTGTTGGGCCTGCAGGACCTACTGCTTCGTCGCCTACTGCATCTACCGGGCCTACGTAGTAGATAAACTTGTTTGTGAAATCAACACCCTCAGGTAAGCCCTCACCTGAATTAATCATGTCTTGTAAGCGCTTATGCGCAGCATCACGACCAGTTAAGATTTTACCGCTTAACAGTACTGTTTCGCCCATTTTCCAATCGGCTGTGTCTTCTTTTGTTAAGGTATCAAGGTTTACACGGCGTGTATCTTCACCTACTTCAAATGTCACTTCTGGCCAATCTTCTAGCTTAGGCGCTTTAAGATCCGCAGGGCCTGAACCGTCTAATGTGAAGTGAACGTGACGCGTTGCCGCACAGTTAGGGATCATCACTACTGGCTTAGATGCCGCGTGTGTGGGTGCTGTTTTGATTTTAATATCAACAACGGTAGTTAAACCACCAAGGCCTTGTGCGCCAATACCGGTTTTGTTTGCGCGCTCAAAAATCTCTAAACGAAGCTTTTCTTCCGCTGTTTCTGCGCCGCGCTCCATTAACTCATGAATATCTACCGGATCCATCAGTGATTCTTTGGCAAGTACCGCTGCTTTTTCAGCTGTACCACCAATACCTATACCTAACATGCCAGGTGGACACCAGCCCGCCCCCATTGTTGGTAGCGTCTTTTCAACCCAAGCTGCTACATCGTCTGACGGGTTAAGCATAACCATTTTAGTTTTGTTTTCAGAACCGCCACCTTTAGCAGCAATCATTACTTCAACTTCAGCGCCCGGCACCATATCGATATGCACAACTGACGGTGTGTTATCTTTGGTGTTTTTACGGCTGCCTGCTGGGTCTGCAACAATTGAAGCACGCAGTGGGTTATCTGGATTAAGGTATGCGCGGCGTGTGCCTTCATCAACCATTTGCTGAACCGTCAGATCGGTTTTATCCCATTTAACGTCCATACCAATTTTAACGAAACACGTCACAATACCCGTATCTTGACACAGTGGGCGCTTACCTTCTGCCGACATACGTGAGTTAATTAAGATTTGTGCAATCGCATCTTTTGCCGCTTTGCTTTCTTCTTTTTGGTACGCTTTATCAAGCGCTTGTACGAAATCTAGTGGGTGATAAAACGAAATGTATTGCAATGCATCTTCGATGCTGTCAATAAAGTCTTGCTGACGGATAGTGCTCATTATGTATCCTTATTATATGCCGTGACGGTGGCAAATGTTTACAGTGTGAATAGTGTCAAACACAGCTTACTCATGCAATCTGTGCAGTAATTCGTTAAACTATGCATGTATAATAACCTCCCAACTCGTTTGCGACCAGTCTGGTAGTTAAAGTTAATGATAAATGAACAATTAATATGCAAAAAATTAGACTTAGCGCTAACTAGCGAGCACGTTTTTAGTTTTTTTGCAGATTTGCAGTATGCCATTTTCTTAGATTCGGCAAACCCAGCACACCCTAATAACCGTTTCGATATTATTGTGATTGATCCAATTTCACTGATTGAAGTGAAAAAAAATGTAACTTTTGTTGATAATAACCAAGCTGAGTCTGATGGGTTTAGTGCAATACACCACGCAATAAGCCGATTTGTAAAAGACAAAGCCCCATTTGATTTACCGTTTTCAGGCGGCGCTTTAGGTTTATTTAGTTACGATTTAGGCCGCTCAATTGAAGTGATACCCGAAATTGCGAAAAACGATATCGATTTAGGCCAGATGCTGGTGGGTATTTACCCCGATGCCCTGATATTTGATCATCACGAAAATCAGTGGTTTTACATCGCACAGCCATGTTGTGATAGCGAAACACGGCTTAATAATTACCTCACACCGCTTAGAGGCGCTGAAAGCGAGCGTAAACCGTTTGCTTTAACAACCAAATGGCAATCAAACCTGAGTAAAGACGGTTATGGTGAGCGTTTTAATAAAGTACAAGAATACTTAAAAAGCGGCGATTGCTACCAAATCAATTTAGCACAGCGCTTTGATGCTAGTTTTACTGGCAATCCTTGGCTCGCCTATTGTAAGTTGCGAAGAGCAAACCAGGCGCCGTTTTCTGCTTATATTAATACTGGTGAGCAACAAATACTTTCACTTTCACCTGAGCGTTTTATTCAGGTAAAAGAACGTCAGGTTGAAACTAAACCAATTAAAGGCACCGTGCCGCGAAGCCAAGATGCTAACATTGATGACGCCAACAAAGCACGCCTTGAAAATTCACCGAAAGATCGCGCAGAGAACGTAATGATTGTTGATTTACTGAGAAACGATTTAGGCAAAGTAGCAAAACCTGGCACCGTAGAAGTACCTAAGCTTTTTGATATTGAGAGCTTTAACGCAGTGCATCATTTGGTATCAACGGTTACATCTACCCTTGCTGACGGTTACACTGCGATTGATCAATTAAAAGCAGCATTTCCCGGTGGCTCGATTACTGGTGCCCCCAAAATCCGAGCAATGGAAATTATTGAAGAGTTAGAACCTCACCGCCGCTCAATCTATTGTGGCTCAATTGGCTATATTTCGGCCTGTGGCACCATGGATACTAGCATTACCATTCGCACCCTGGTTTGTGAAAAAGGTAAAATTTATTGCTGGGCTGGCGGTGGCGTGGTTGCCGATTCAACTCTTGAGTCTGAGTTGCAAGAAACATACGATAAAGTAAATCGTATTTTACCTGTACTCGAATAGGTATTTGCTTAGGACTTTTATGCAGTTAAATGAATTTCTCGCCCGTTTTCATATTCAGCAGCCGAATAATGAGGTTGGCTTTCCAGTACAAATGCGCAATATCGCTAAGCAAAGTGCAGTATTGGTGCCTCTGGTTAATGTGAACGATGAAATTCATTTATTGCTGTGTAAGCGCCCAGAGTATTTAAAACATCACCCCGGGCAAATTTGCTTTCCTGGCGGTAAATGTGAGGACTTTGACGAAACCCCTCTTTCCACAGCGCTGCGTGAAACACATGAAGAAATTGGCATCGTAGTTGATAACAATCATGTAATTGGCGATATGGATAGTTATTGGACGCTCACCGGGTTTGAGATAAAACCTTATATTGCCCTACTGCCTGAAAAACCGACATTAACCCTTGCCACTGGAGAGGTGGCAAATGCTTTTTACCTGCCCCTTGCCACTTTGATTGATCAAACAAATTGGCAAGATATTCAGTTCACTCGCCGTTTTTCGGCCTATACTTTAACTGGGTTTCAAACCGAGTATGGTTTGCTTTGGGGTGCTACCGCACAAATTATTCGTAATTTGATTAAACATCTAAATTAAGCACATAAGCATTAATCATACTAATTAAAGTTAACATGTTTATAAATTAGAGTTATGATACTCGGCCGTTCAATGGTTAAGTAAGAGATATTCGTATGATAAGTGCATTCGATATGTTTAGTATCGGCATTGGCCCTTCTTCGTCACATACTGTGGGTCCGATGCGCGCTTCGAGACTGTTTGTAAAGTCACTACAAGAGCAAGGTATTTTAGACGACATTACTAGCGTGCGTTGTGAGTTATTTGGCTCACTTGGGCAAACTGGTGTCGGTCATGGTTCGGGTAAAGCAGTTATTCTTGGTCTGGCAGGTTTTGATCCTGAGTCAATCGATGCGGATCGTGTGCCAAGCATTTTAGAAAAAATTGAAAAAGAAGAAATCATCTATCTTGATCAAAGCCATGCTGCGGCGTTTCCTAAAAAAGATGCAATTATTTTCCACCGTCGCAAAACACTACCAAAACATTCTAACGCAATGGAACTTCAAGCGTTTAAAGGCGAAGAATGTGTTTTCCGCGAGATTTTCTACTCGATTGGTGGTGGTTTTATCGTACGCGATGAAGATTTCGAAAAAGAAAAACAAGCTGCACTGACAATTCGCGAAGAAAATCCTGCACCTTACCCGTTTGATTCGGGTGCTGAATTAATGGCGCAATGTAAAGAGCACGGTTTAAGTGTGCCAGCACTAATGATGGCAAACGAAAAAACCCTTAAAACTGAAAGCGAAATCACAGACGAGTTATACAATATTTGGCTTGTGATGAAAGCATGCGTTGAGCGCGGCATGCGTACCGAAGGTATTTTACCTGGCGGTTTAAAAGTAAAGCGTCGTGCACCAAGCTTGCACCGTCAATTAAATGTAGAAACCCACAATGACCCACTGCGTGCAATGGAATGGGTTGATTTATTTGCCCTTGCAGTAAATGAAGAAAACGCAGCTGGCGGCCGTGTTGTTACCGCACCAACTAATGGTGCTGCGGGTATTCTTCCGGCTGTACTGATGTACTACCACACTTTCATTAAAGAAGTGGATAAAGACATCGCAACACGTTACCTGCTTACCGCTGCTGCGATTGGTATTCTTTACAAAAAGAATGCGTCAATTTCCGGTGCTGAAGTAGGATGCCAAGGTGAAGTAGGTGTTGCCTGTTCAATGGCGGCGGGTGCGCTCACTGAAATTTTAGGCGGCAATGTCGATAAAATTGAAAACGCTGCTGAAATTGGTATGGAACATAATTTAGGGTTAACCTGTGACCCTGTTGGTGGCCTTGTACAAGTACCATGCATTGAACGAAATGCGATGGGTGCTGTAAAAGCAATTAACGCATCACGCCTTGCAATGCGTGGCTCAGGTGAGCAAAAAGTATCACTTGATAAAGTAATCAAGACCATGTGGGACACAGGTAATGATATGAAAACCAAATATAAAGAAACCGCTCGTGGTGGCTTAGCGGTGAATATCATCGAGTGTTAATTCGCTTTAAATATCGATAAAAAACGCCACTTAAGTGGCGTTTTTTTTATAAAGTATCAATTAACGTATAGGCAGTTCGATATCTTTAAATAAGTAATCAACATCATCCTGATTACGTAGCATACATGCACGTTCAACAATGGTTTTATTCAAGTGCGGTGCAAAACGTTCAATAAAGTCATACATGTAGCTGCGTAGGAAAGTACCTTTTCTAAAGCCGATTTTTGTTGTACTAGCTTCAAATAAGTGGCTTGCATCAATTACCACTAAGTCTTTATCATTCATTTCATCAATTGCCATTGATGCCACAACACCCACACCTAAGCCTAAACGCACATAGGTTTTAATCACGTCGGCATCTGTTGCCGTAAACACGATTTGTGGCTCTAAGCCATGTTTTGTAAAGGCTTTATCAAGCTCAGAACGCCCAGTAAAACCAAATACGTAAGTGATTAACGGGAACGCAGCAACATCTTGGATCGTTAAGTTATTTGCTTTTGCTGCTAGCGGATGATCTTTTGCCACCACAATACTGCGGTTCCAGTGATAACACGGCAACATAATTAAGTCAGAATAAAGGTGCAACGCTTCTGTTGCAATAGCAAAGTCGGCATCGCCACGGGCTGCCGCATCTGAAATTTGTTGCGGTGTACCTTGATGCATATGCAGGGATACTTTCGGGTATTTATTCATAAACCCTTGGATCACATTTGGTAATGCATAACGTGCTTGAGTATGCGTTGTTGCAATATTTAGCTTACCTTGATCAGGAAGCGTATGCTCATTTGCAACCGCTTTAATGCTTTCTACTTTGGCCAGTATTTCGCGGGAGATATTTATAATGTCTTTGCCAGCAGGGGTAACGTGCGTTAAATGCTTACCGCTACGACCAAAGATTTGTACACCTAGCTCATCTTCAAGCATTCGTACTTGTTTAGAAATACCAGGTTGCGAGGTATATAAGTTCTCAGCGGTGGCTGAAACATTAAGGTTGTGATTGAGTACTTCAACAATGTACTTAAGCTGCTGTAATTTCATAGCGAGTATTTTGTATTTTTTATTACCTTTATTTATATACTTTTGTCTCTTTTATGCCAAGCATAAATTTAAAACAAGCGTATTTATTCCTTATTAGACTGGCATCTTAAGCCAAGTTTTTGTAAAAAACAGAAAAAAGCGTCTAAATTATTAGTATCAAAAATAATTTTTACTTTCTATGGTCAACCCACTGCAAAAATATAAAACTGTGTCGGTACTGGTTTTAGATGATTTTTCAGAATTTCGTCTTTCTTTAAAGCGAATGGTCGAAAGCTTTGGAGTGAATCATATTGACGTTTGTACCAATGCAGAAGATGCCCTCGCCTGTTACAGCGAACATCACCACGACATTTTACTTGTTGACTATAACCTCGGAGAGGGGCTTAATGGGCTGCAGCTACTTGCAGAGCTCAATCACCGAAATGTTTTAAAGTATGGAACTAGTTTTGTTTTAATCACGGGTGAAACAGCAGCTGATTTAGTCATGGGCGCACTTGAATACCGACCCGACGATTATTTAGCAAAACCCTTTACAAAAACGACTTTGAAAGCCCGACTTGATAAGCTGGTTGAAAAAAATCTTCTTTTCAAATCAATTTACGCCGCCCTAAACCAAAATAAACCAAAAAGAGCACAAGAATTGTGCGACCAACTGATGGCTAACAATAAACGCGTGGCAATTGAGTGTCTTAGATTGAAAGCGGATATCTACCTAAAACAATTACAATATGCCGATGCACTTAGTATCTATAACACCATCCTTCATAGTAGAGAGTTAAGTTGGGCACAAATGGGTGCCGCAATCTGTTATTTAGCATTATCTAAAAGTGATCAAGCTTTAGAATTGTGTAAATTAATAATAACTAAAAACCCAAGCGCAGTTGAAGCGTATGATTTAGCCTGCGAGTGCTTTATTCACCAACAGGATTTTGAATCCGCCTATACCATTACCCAAAAAGCTATAGCTCATTCTCCCAACTCTATTGTAAGACAGCGCCAATTAGCTATTTTGGCAACACGTTACAACGAACGTGAAGTCGCCTTTAATGCCTACAAACGCGTTATACAATTAGCAAAATACTCTTGTCTAGCACAGGTAGATGATTATTTAAATCAACTTTGTGTTTGCACCTCAATTCAACTAAGCGAGCAAGGTAGTTTTGCAAGACGCGTGAAAAAAGAATACCCAAATGTCTACAAAGCCATCATCAAGCTCTATCCAAGTATACAAACACAGCTAGCCATTGAACTACATCAGCACTTTATTGATTATTTAGTAGATAAGGATGGTAAAAAGGGTGAAAAGCTAATTCTTAGTAGCAATAAAGTCGCTGATTTTCCAGATCCACTTAACCCTGCATTTGTGAACTTAATAGAATTGGTTGTTAAGCATGCAGATATTGAACGTATTACAAGCACCCTAGAGCCTATAATCACTAGGGAAAAAGCTAAATTGATTTCACATGATGATCATGAAAAATCAGAGAGTTTCAATAACCAAGGTATGGTGAAATATAAAGAAAAAGCATTTGAAAGCGCTCAAGAAGCCTTTGCCACTGCACTCGCTAATTCACCAAACAACCCTAATATTGCGCTGAATCTGTTACAAGCAGCTTATCAATTAGACAAACAACAGCAGAAATTTACTTTAACAAAGCGCCAATACGCATTGTCATTAAACGCGTTAAAATCTCTTGCACCTCATGATCATCGTCATAAACAAAGTCAAAGTTTGTTAAACTTTGTGAAAGTAAAATTATCAGGATAGCTATGGAAGATAATAAAATTGATTTTTCTGTGGTGCTCGGTGCCAGCATGCATGATATGAAAAATTCCCTTTGCATGCTGTTACAGTCAATAGATACTATTAGCCAAAGTATTGAACATACACCACAAGCACAATCCGAATTCGCTAAAATACACTACGAAGTAGCGCGTGTTAATTCAAATTTACTACAAATTTTGGCGCTCTATCGCGAACGCAATGCACAACTACCTTTAAATATTGAGGAACACTTTTTAGACGATGTAATTGATGAATTACTTGCCAATAATGAGCTCTACATTACCCACAAGAATATTGATGTTAAGTGTGAGGTCGAAGAGGACTTGGCTTGGTATTTTGATGCCGACCTTATTTCTAATCTACTAAACGATATTCTTATAAATGCGTTAAAATACACTACAGACAAGATTTTAATAAGTGCACAAAAGATTGCAAATCGATTAGTTATTGAAATACAGGATAACGGTGTAGGTTACCCAGAAAGTATGTTAGAAAAAGCCAATAACAAAATGACATCCGCTCTTTTAAGTCAAGGTCGCACAGGATTAGGCATTTATTTTGCCAACTTAATTGCATCAGCACATATCAATAAAGAACAAAAGGGATCGATTCAACTAGCGAACAACAGTCACTTAGGTGGAAGTCGTTTCACTTTGATTTTGCCTTAATAAAAAGTTGATAATAAAGTGGTATTATTAGTACTTTCCTTTTCAGAACACTACACTAAGTAAATAGAATTAGTTAAGATTAAAAGAATTATAATAATGAGAAAGACTCTATGGTAGTTTACATAATCATTACGTTAATTATAGCTTTGATTATAATTGGTGTTTGGGTCAATGCTGTTCAGCAACATAAAGAAAAATTAAATGCGGAACGCCGCCTTGAATTGACCAAGCAGAAAAAAGTCATTGAAGAAACCGAAGAAGTATTAATGAATTCTGCCAATATCCCGATGTCTAACGCACTTTTTTCCGTTTTATACCGAAGAATTTATTCTGCATTAGTGATAATGGCCGAACTGTCGCCAACGTCTAAAGAAATTAAAAGCCGTTTAGTTGAAGCAAAAAGCCGTATTGAAAATTCATCAAGCCAAGACACTTCTGCAGAACGAGTCACACTTCCTGATAATGAAAAACAAGTTATCGCATTACTGCAGGGTGTTAAAAAACTACGAAGTATTGTACGTTCAGAGCATTCCAAAGGAAAAATGGATACACAAATTTTTCTCAATGAAGATAAACGTTTAGAAAAAATGCAGTTACAAGTCAATATCGATAGTCAACTTAAGCGCGGAAAAGCTGCGCGTAATGCCAATATGTTAGGATCAGCGCGCCAATACTTTGAAAAAGCATTGGCGGTGATAAACTCTTTAAACTTCACAGATGAATATATACAAACACGCAAACAAGAGCTTGAAGATTTACTTCATGAAATAATGTCTGAGCTCAAGGCAACAAATGCCACGGATGCGAAAAAGAAACGTGAAAATGAAAAAGATGACCTTGATGTGCTATTTGCACCAAAGAAGAAATGGTAAATCAAACACACTATGAATGGCAGAGATTAAATCAGGGCGCTATAAACGCCCTTTCATATTATTTAGATTCTAATTGCGCAAATACCACATCAAAAATTTCCTTAAAGGTATGTGCTTTTTCATTAATGCTAATCGGGATGTGCAAAGTTCTTGCAATGTCACTAGCTGAAATAAGCCCTCTTAAAACATGTTCTGTATCAATTAATAAAATGTGTTGATGACCTAAATTGCGTAACGTTGTTAACACGTCTCCGATAGTGTAGTTACCAATTTTTGAAAAATTTATCGCCCTCATATCCTCTTTTTTAAGCATCAGGTTTTCTACGGTTTAATCAGCTCTTGATACATTTCGAAGTTGCGCATTATGCAGTACTTTATATGATGCTAAATCACTTGAGCTTATTACACCCATAAAGTTTTCATCATGATCAATCACAATTTTTGAGCGTACATGCCCCATTTTCATCATATACAAAGCTTGATCCACAGACACATCTTTCTCGATTAATTGCGGACGCTTTTGGTTGAAATCGGTAACAATATGAGAGGCATTACTTGAAATATCGAGAGCCTCAGTATCACACATGCTAGAAATCGATTGCACATCACTCATTGGAATGGTTTCTATCAATCTAAAGTCCGTCATATAACCTCCTCACATATGAACATTATGATTTTATCATTGTGCGAAGGCTCTAAAATCTATGTGGGTTAGTGTAACTATGGTAAGAGTTTCTATTTTTTCAAATTACTAAACGCATTATATTGTCTTATTCTCGTTTTAAATTGCGACAAAATATCTAATAACTCAATGGGTAAAAATGGTTTAAACAATACCTCATCAATACCAAATGATTTACAGTAATTGTATTCATCTTCACGATCACTAGAGGTAACAGCAATAATCGGTACACCCGGCATATCATCTGGCTCTTGCATTCTTATTTTTTGCGCAGCATCATAACCACTCATTTTTGGCATTGCACAATCCATCAAAATAATGTCTATATCATGCTGATGCTGTTGCCATAAATTAACAGCTTCTTCACCATTACTGGCTATAAGAACATTGTCACCTCGATTCGTTAAAATAGCACTTAAAACTCGCTGACTAATTGGTGCATCATCGGCGATTAACACTGTTAAAGGTGCAATATTTGAAGTCACCATAATGCCTGTATTACTATGAAGCTGATGGATTAAATCTGCTTTAATTGCTGAAGGGTGCTTAGGTAATTGCCACACATAATTATAGCCAATATTAAGCAATTGGCTCATTTCACTGTCCATAATCTCATCGCCAAACACAATAAGTGTCGCCGGACGATTAAATCTATGACGATTAATTTTTTCGTAAAAATCAGCTAACTGTGTACTCAACTCTAAATGCGACAACAATACAAAATCAAAACTCGCCTTTCGTAAGTCATCACCTAACATGTAATCAAGGGCAAGATCGGCATCTTGCACGTGAGTTACTTGCATCTGCCAATCGGCAAATAACTCCCCTAGATATCGGGCTAAAAACAACTTATTATCTAAGATAAGGACACGCTTATTAATTAATAGTGAGTCATCGCTAAAATGATTTTCAATTACTGAACTATTTGGTAAGCCAAGAGTAAAGCGTACATCCGTGCCAAGACCTAATTTCGAGTTAATAGTTAGTTTTCCGCCCATTAAACTCACTAAATTTTGGGTAATGGTTAAACCGAGGCTTGCATTTTTCCTTTCATTTGCATACGATTTTTTGGACTGATTTAATCTGGCAAGAGTATCTTCATCTATCCCAAGACCACTATCGCGCACACTGAAGGTCAATTCAGATAAACCTGTTGTCACTTCTGCATCTACCGTTAAATTAATTTCACCTCGATCTGAATACTTAATCGCTTTATTTACTAAATTGCTGAGTACTTGTTTTAATCGCACCGAGTCCCCTACTAAAAAATGAGTGATAGCAGGATCCACATAGGTCAAGAGTCTTAGATTTTTTTCTTGCGCTTTCAAATCACACTCTTGGAAAACCTCTCGCACAAGTGTATGAATGTCAAAAATATGTTGGTCTAGTGAGAGTTGTCTATGTTCAATTTTTGAAAAGTCCAACACGCTATTTAGTAACTCCAGCATGTTAAACGCACTTTTTTCAATAACATTAACATAACTATGTTGACGGTGATCCAGTTTGGTAGCTGACAAGAGGTGTGTCATTCCGAGCAAACCATTCATTGGCGTTTTAACTTCCACACTGATGTTTGCTAAAAACTCAGCTTTTAACTTATTTGCGTTTTGCTCAGATTGTTTTTGCTTTTTAAGGTCACTAAACGATTTGGACAATGCGTCCATCATTTCGTTAAATTCAATCACTAACCGGTTAATTTCATCATCTCTTGATTTTTTTCTGTCTAGTTTAAATTTCTCAGGCCTCGACATATTCACATGACTCATAGCGTATGCAAGTTGGTTCAAATGTCGGGTAATAAGTAAATGAACTAAGGTAAATATTATGAGCGAAACAATAAATGTTTTTGCGCCTTGCGTTAGCAAGGTAACAACCACTTTGTCAGTTAAATAGCCATAAACACCTGACATATCCATCACCACAACTAGCTCGCCAAGGTAATATTTGGTCCGATTAAAACGATAATCAACCGCCCATGATTTTCGTTTTGCATATTTTGTTTTGGTTTTATGGACCATTAATCGATTGGTATTATCCTGCCATATCGCGACAGAAGAAACGTTTGGTAGCTCACTAATCCCCTTTAATAAAAGCTCAAGTTGTTTTTCGTCTTCGGCCCATAATGCGTTAGTAACAGAAGGTAAATGGCTTTTTTCAATTTGTGCGAAACCCTGATCAATAACGTTAAGATCTCGTTTATAATCCATCCAAATGATGGTGCTGGTAATCATCAATGTAAGAAGTGAGCTTGTAAGCAAAATACCTACAAGTAGCTGTTTAGCTAAAGGATGTTTAAGTTTCAATGGACTACAGATAGTTATAATTATTCTTAATAATAACTGTAGTCCAAGATGTTCTTTTTTTAAACTATTTGTTACATTTTCAAATTGAGTAATGGTCAACTTACTCAATTAGAAGTGAATTTTTGAAGATTATTCGCAGTGCGGCTGTTTGTTTTGCGACTTAGCTTGATTGTGCAACGCCATCGCATCTGGCATCCAGCTGCGTAAGTCACTAATACGCGTGTCTGAAGATGGGTGCGTTGATAAAAACTCTGGTGGCGCGCCTGTATTATTAGCTGCCATATTGCGCCAAAGCTCAACTGACTCTTTCGGATTAAAACCCGCCTTAGCCATAAGTTCCAAACCAATTTTATCGGCTTCACTTTCATGCATACGGCTAAATGGCATCATGCCTAAATATTCGGTACCAAGGCCCAAAGCCATCATGGTTTCATTGTGCAAGCGGTTGCCTTGTGAGCGACTGTAAGCATCTGCAACTTGAAGACTTGCTTGTTTAATACCAGCTGCAGTCATGCGCTCATTAGAGTGCTCTGCAATTACATGCCCTACTTCATGACCTAATACAGTTGCAAGTTGATCTTGCCCTTTTGCCACTTTTAAAAGGCCAGTATGCACACCAATCTTACCACCAGGTAAAGCAAACGCATTTGCAGATGGTTCTTCAAATACCACAACTTCCCATTGCTGTTTGGCATATTTTGCTGGCAGAACTGAAATCACATTATCTGCAACGCACTGCACATAGCGATTCACCTTAGTGTCGCTATTAATCGGTTGTTGCTTTTTCATTTGCGCAAAACTTTGCTTGCCAAGTTGATTCATTTCAGCTTCAGAATACATTGCAATTTGAGTTCGACCTGTTGGACTGGATTTGCACCCAACTAGCGTTGCTGCTAATGAAATTGAAATCACTAAATGAGATAGTTTCATACCCTTTTCCCTAGTGTAATTTTGCGCTGTTAAATTGGTACTTAAGCATTTACACACTGCAATATAAGCGATTGCTAGGTAATAAATTAAAATGCCTTAATACACTGTTACATTTTGACTGTTGCTATTCACAGCTCATGGTTTCATTGTGCAAGCGGTTGCCTTGTGAGCGACTGTAAGCATCTGCAACTTGAAGACTTGCTTGTTTAATACCAGCTGCAGTCATGCGCTCAT
>NZ_JBFKMX010000059.1:0-22251 GCF_041629635.1 Pseudoalteromonas sp.
ATAGCGTTTTGGAACCACCTGACTCCATGCCGAACTCAGAAGTGAAACGAAACAGCGTCGATGATAGTGTGGGTTCGCCCATGTGAAAGTAGAACATCGCCAAGCTCCTAATTAAAGAAAGCCGTTGCAATAATTGCGACGGGTTTTTTAAACTAAAAATAATAAAAAAGCAAATTACAGAATTTTGCTTGGTGACCATAGCGTTTTGGAACCACCTGATTCCATGCCGAACTCAGAAGTGAAACGAAACAGCGTCGATGATAGTGTGGGTTCGCCCATGTGAAAGTAGAACATCGCCAAGCTCCTATTTAAAGAAACCCGTTGCAGTAATGTAGCGGGTTTTTTGCTTTTGAAGCAATCAAAATAAGTCAAATAAAACCACCTCAGAATAGATTGAAGGCGAAAATCTATCGACTATTGAGTGGTCTTGGTATTCTCAAACATCACAAAATCGCTTTAGTAAAATCCTTAACATGGAGCCTTTTGTATTTGAAAATCTACTTGGCTTTCTTTATCTATATATTTAGAGCTGTTTCTAATCGCGCTGTATAGAAAATGGGCTATAACTGAACTGCTCATCTGTTGCTTTATCTATTAATTAATATGTTTTAATCAGATAAAATTTACAGCATTCAAATATGGCTAAATAGTTTGTAAGAGATCTCTTACTCTAGCTGTAGATAGTAACTTTATATTAGTAGATATATCTTGTTTAAATGTTTTAAGTGTATGAATTTTATCTGTTTATTTGTTTGTTGCAAATAGGTTACAAGTATTTGTTAGGGTAATGTACTTTTTTATTTCCCTAGATTAATTACACTATTGATAATCAAGGAGCTAGGGAGCAGGCTGAACGATGGAACTATTTGAAAATGATATTAAGGATATTGAAAAAAACCGAATAAGCTTTTATTTAGCTTGTTTAGAAGAGTTTTCCCAGTTTGGCTACAGCGACCCTTACATCGAACAGATCAAAAAAGATTTAGAACTGCTTAAAACTAAATTTTCATACCAGGATTCATAGTTTACGAGTTTGGGGACTCGTTAGCCAGGGCGCATGCCTTGGCTTTTTTGGTTTTGTAGGCCTCATTAAAAATATACTTCTCTCTAAGTAAATCATTGTAAAGAAATACTTATTTTATACGTTATCTTATTGTTTTAAAACTAAGTTCTGTTTAGTCTTATTTGCTGGACAAAATATTGTTACTTCAGATATGTTAAGAGGTTAAATAAACTCAAGGGAATTATCATGTTAAAAAAAGCACTTGCACTTGCAGTGTGCACTGCCTTAGTTGGTTGTGGCGCAGACAAAAGTGAAGAATCTACTCAAGTTGATAAGAAGGTTGAACAAACCGTTACTCAAGCAGCGCTAACTTATCCAGAAACTAAAAAAGGTGATGTGGTAGACACTTACTTTGAAACACAGGTTGCGGATCCATATCGTTGGTTAGAAGACGATATGAGCGATGAGACTGCACAGTGGGTTAAAACGCAAAACAAAGTGACTTTTGACTACCTTTCTCAAATTCCTTACCGCGACAAGCTAAAAGAGCGCTTAACCAAGTTGATGGATTATGAAAAAGTCGGTGCGCCTTTTAAAGAAGGTAAATACACTTACTTTTACAAAAATGATGGCTTACAAAACCAATATGTTATTTATCGCCAAGTTGAAGGTGGTGAGCCTGAAATATTCTTAGATCCAAATACATTTAGTGAAGATGGTACAACATCTTTAGCGGGTATTACCTTTTCAAAAGATGGCTCTCTAGCTGCATATCAAATTTCTGAAGGCGGCAGTGACTGGCGCAAAGTTATCATTATTGATGTAGAAACTAAGAAGCAAATTGAAGACACTTTAGTTGATGTTAAGTTTAGTGGTCTTTCTTGGGTTGGTAACGAAGGCTTTTACTACTCAAGTTACGATAAGCCTGAAGGCAGTGAGCTTTCAGCAAAAACAGATCAACATAAACTTTATTTCCATAAGTTAGGTACGAAGCAATCTGACGACAAAGTTGTGTTTGGTGGTACAGATGCCCAGAAGCATCGTTATGTAGGTGGTTATGTAACTGAAGACGATAGATACTTATTGATCTCAGCTGCGGTATCAACGTCTGGCAACAAGCTATTTATTAAAGATTTAACTAAGCCAGATAGCAAGTTAGAAACCATTTTAGACAACACTAACTCAGATACTCATGTTATTTATAACGAAGGCGCTAAGCTTTATTTAGTTACTAACTTAGATGCACCAAACAAGCGTGTTGTGACAGTTGATGCAACAAATCCGACGCCTGAAAATTGGAAAAACTTAATCCCAGAAACGGAAAACGTACTAAATGTTTCAACGGGTGGTGGCTACATTTTTGCTAGCTACATGGTAGATGCGATTTCTAAAGTTCAGCAGTTCGATATGAACGGTAAGCTTGTTCGTGATATTGAGCTACCAGGTGTCGGTACTGCCGGTGGTTTTGGTGGTGAGAAAGAAGATAAAGAGCTTTATTACTCTTTCACTAACTATAAAACACCAGGTACAACTTTTAAGTTTAATATCGAAAAAGGTACTAGCGAAGTTTATCGTAAATCAGGTGCTGATTTTGACCCTGCACAGTACGAATCAAAGCAAGTATTTTATAAGTCGAAAGATGGTACTGAAGTACCAATGATCTTAACTTATAAGAAAGGTTTAAAGCTTGATGGTTCTAACCCTACAATTTTATATGGTTACGGTGGTTTTAACGTAAGCTTAACACCACGCTTTAGCCCAACGCGTGCGGCATGGTTAGAGCAAGGGGGTATTTACGCGGTTGCTAATCTTCGTGGTGGCGGTGAATACGGTAAAAAATGGCATAAAGCGGGTACGCAATTACAAAAGCAAAATGTATTTGACGACTTTATCGCTGCTGCAGAGTACTTAATTGCTGAAAACTACACATCGAGCGAAAAACTTGCGGTAAATGGTGGCTCTAATGGTGGTCTACTTGTTGGTGCAGTTATGACACAGCGCCCTGAGCTATTCAAAGTTGCGTTACCAGCAGTAGGTGTTTTAGACATGCTGCGTTATCACACATTCACAGCGGGTGCTGGTTGGGCATATGACTACGGTACAGCAGAGCAAAGCAAAGAAATGTTCGAGTACCTAAAAGCCTATTCACCTGTTCACAATGTGAAAGAGGGTGTTGAATACCCTGCAACTATGGTAACTACGGGCGATCATGATGACCGTGTAGTGCCAGCGCATTCATTTAAGTTTGCAGCAGAACTTCAAGAAAAGCAGGCAGGTGCTAACCCTACACTTATTCGTATTGAAACTAATGCCGGTCACGGTGCGGGTACGCCTACAAGCAAAATCATTGAACAATACGCTGATATTTATGGCTTTACACTTTACAACATGGGTGTGAAAAAGCTGTAATTCCAGCTAATATAGTTTAAATCAAAAGCGCAAATTCGATTTGCGCTTTTTTTTTTCATAAAATTTAGAATTCTTTGGCTTAGATCATTGCCAGCCATGGCTTGCTAATTTAGACTTCTATACATCTAACATATTAGGACTTATCCATGTTTGCATTACCAGAAATCAACCTTAAAGGAAAAGTGTCAGATGAAGAATGGCAGCTGCGAGTCGATCTTGCTGCTTGTTATCGTTTAGCGCATTACTATGGTTGGGACGATACCATTTATACGCATATTTCAGCACGTTTACCTGGAAAAAATGAGTACCTTGTAAATGCATTTGGTTTAACGTTTGATGAAATCACTGCATCAAACCTAGTAAAAGTGAACTTACAAGGTGAAATACTTGATGATTCGCCGTTTGAGATAAATCCAGCTGGCTTTACAATTCACAGTGCAATTCACGAAGTCCGTCATGACGCGCAATGTGTTATTCACCTGCATACCAATGAAACCATTGTGGTATCAAGTTTAGAAGGTGGCTTAAAGCCGATTTCACAACATGCAATGTTCCCACTGAGTAACATTGCATACCATGGTTACGAAGGCCTCGCGGTAAATGCTGAAGAAAAAGCACGCCTGCAAGCCGATTTAGGTAATGCGCATACGTTAATGCTGCCTAACCATGGTGCATTGACTTTGGGTCCTTCGATTGGTGAAGCCTTTATGCGTTGGGCTGATTTACAACGTGCCTGTGAAATTCAAGTGATGGCACTTTCAACTAGCCAACCACTTATTGCCATAGACCAGCAAATTTTAGATACGGTAAAAGAGCAGCAAAACAAAGTGCACACAGGTAGTACTGGTGGTCAAAAATCTTGGCCAGCAATGCGTCGTTTAGCGTATCGTATAGATCCTAGCTTTACAGAATAATTAGCAAATAAGTATCAAAGTGCTTCAATGGGTTTGAAGTACTTTTTTAATTTCTAAACCTTTGCAAAGTGCAAAGTAAAAATTAAACGTTTGGCAACAATAATTAGGAGCCCAACAAATATGAAAGTAACTCGCGTCGAAGTGTTTGATACCCATTGCCCAGAGCGCCCGCAATGGAACCCCGTTTTTGTTCGTATCCATACAGATGAAGGGATCTCTGGTGTTGGTGAAGCCGGTCTTGCTTATGATCTAGGCCATAGCGCTGCAGCAAATATGATTAAAGAATTTGCTGAAGCGTTTTTAATTGGTTTCGACCCTTTCCAAACTGAAAAATTATGGTCGCGTATGCTGCGCGAAAGTTTTTGGGGCTTAGGTGGCGGCCCGGTCGTTTATGCAGCAATGAGTGCGATTGATACCGCACTTTGGGACATCAAAGGTAAAGCGCTTAACTTACCTGTGTACCAACTACTTGGCGGTAAGGTAAATGACAAGCTGCGTACTTATGCATCGCAACTACAGTTTGACTGGGACGATGAGTTTAAAGCGCTAGTGCAACCTCAAGAATATGCAGAAGCTGCATTAAAAGCGATTGCTGAAGGTTATGATGCGGTTAAAGTTGACCCTATCATGTATGACAAAGATGGCAATACTTACTACGAGCGCACAAAGATTATTTCTCGTGGCGAAATGAAGCTTTACCGCGCACGTATGGCAGCTATTCGTGAAGCAGTTGGCGATGAAGTCGATATCATTTTTGAATGCCATAGCTTACCTGGTGCAACAACGGCGATTCAGCTAGGTGAAATCGCTGAAGAATTTGATTGCATGTATTACGAAGAACCAGTTAACTACTTAAACCACTCGCTACACGCTAAAGTAGCAGACAAAGTTGCTGTACCAATTGCCGGTGGCGAACGTTTATATAACCGCTGGGGTGTACGCCCGTACCTTGAAGATCAAAGTGTAGATGTATTACAACCTGATATTGGTTTGTGCGGTGGCTTTACCGAAACCAAAAAAGTGTGTGATTATGCTGATATTTTTGATGTGCGTATTCAAGCGCATGTATGCGGCGGCCCTGTTGCAACTGCGGCATCACTGCACCTTGAAACAGCCATTCCAAACTTTTTAATTCATGAGCATCATACCTATGCAATTAAAAAGTGGAATCGTGAATTATGTATTCAAGATCCACAGCCTAAAAATGGTTTCTTTGAAGTATCAGAAGCACCAGGTATTGGCATTGAGCTAAACGATGACGTGATTATGAAATCGCCACGTATTGAGATTAAATAAAACTGTAAACTAAGCCCACTATAATCGGGAATACCTAGCCGTTAGATTGGCGTTTACAATGCTAAACCAACCTAAAGTATTCCTGATTAATCTTGCTAAAAGTACCGAACGCCTTAAGAAAAGTAGCGAACGATTAGCTGCGCAGAATACTCAATTTGAACGTATTCCAGCCATTGATGGTACAAAACTCACCAACGAAGAAATTAAAGCGCATTATTCATCGCAATTAAATTCAAAACAGTATTACCGCAACCTTGGCTATGGTGAAATTGGCTGCTTTTTAAGTCATCGCTTGGCTTGGCAAAAAATTGTTGAGCAAAAGCTGCCTTATGCAATTGTATTAGAAGATGACTTTCAACTAGTGGGTGATCTCAGCGCGGTATTTAGTACCATTGACTCTCTAAAGTGTGATTGGCAACTATTAAAACTTGCCGCCTACCAAAATCGAACTCGCCCTATTAAAGTAACAAAACAAGTTAATGAGCAGTTTGATTTAGTGCTTCATAAAAGGCCGCTTACAGGCTGTTGTGCGCAAGCAATTACTTATGAGACTGCGAAGCGGTTACTAAGGGCAACTGAACAATTTGGTTGTCCAGTAGATACGCAAATTCAACGCACTTGGCAAACAGGAGTTTCTGTTTATTCGCTTATGCCTTTTATGATTCAACAAGAGGGTAAAGTAGGCAGTGAAATTACTGCGGCATGTCAAAATCAAGTTATACGAAAGCATATTTTTAAGCGAAAAGTACAACAATTAAATGATATGGTTAACCACTACAAACAAACACAAAAGGCGCAGAATACGATTTTATCTTGGTAGTGAGTAACTGCTAGCGTTATTTTTTTGAAATAAAAAACATTAAAAACAGTAGCTTCTACATAACACTACCAATCACTACATAAAACTACATTTCTCAAATATTGTCATGTTAAAAAACGGTTTCTAATACGTTTCAAGATATGATGAAAAGTATAGGAAATGTTATGAAGAAAGTTGCTTTACCGCTAGCTCTTGCCAGTGTTGCAGTGCTTAACGCGCCTTCTACAGTTGCACAAAACGCCACTGTGATGAAATTAAAATCGTTTGAACAATATACCCCACGTATTATTAATGGTAAGCCTGCCGTTGAAGGCAACTACCCGTTTATGACCTCACTTATTTCAGCTGAGGCTGAGGGAATTTCACCATTTTGTGGGGCTTCATTTATTGGTGGACGTTATGTTTTAACCGCATCGCATTGTATTGAGGGCGCATCAGCAGACAATGTTCATGTTTGGATTGGTGGCTACGATACGACTAAACCTGAATCAGGTAAGCGTTTTAGTGTGGCACAAATCTATGAACATGAAAGCTATGGTGATGTTGGTCTTAATAACGATATTGCGATTGTTGAGTTAACAGAAGAAGTAACTGGGATCACGCCAATAAAGTTAGTTACGCCTGAAATGGAAGCGAATCTAAAAGACGGTTCTGAGCTTATCGTAATGGGTTGGGGTAATATGAACCCAAATGGTAATGAAGCGCCAGAGTACCCTGAAATTTTGCAAGAAGTTACCGTTCCTCTTTACAACCGCGAACAATGTATTGCTGATTATACGCAAGATGGTGAAACCGGTATAACTGATAATATGATCTGTGCTGGCTTTGTTGAGGGTGGTAAGGATTCTTGTCAAGGCGATAGTGGTGGACCACTGATTTATAAGCATCAGGATGAATGGTATCAAGCTGGAGTGGTTAGCTTTGGCGATGGTTGCGCAGCGCCAAATGCACCAGGTGTGTATGCGCGTGTTTCCAAATACAATGATTGGGTTGAAGCTAAAAAATCAGGTGTTTCTTACCAGCAAATTACACGTCAGGGTTATGTTGAACAAACATTTGATGAACAAGCTGTGTTCACGATTAAGAATGTTGGCTCAGATAGCTTTATGGTGACTAATGCAACGATTCAAGATAGTCAAGGGCTAGAATCAATTGAGGTGGCTGAAAATCAATGTGATGGCAAGACTCTCGCATTTGAACAAAGTTGTGACATCAATGTACGTGTTAAAACCGCACAAGAAGGCAATGCTGGCTTTATTCTAAAGTTAGACACGAATGATGCTGTTAATAAAGAAGCGGTACTGTTTTATAGTGCAAAAGTGCTCGCACAAGTATCTAACAATATGAATGAAATTGTGGGCAGTGATAATAACCATGTTAAATGGTGGAGTGGTGGCGACCTTGCTTGGCAAGTGCAAACGAGTAAAGCATCGCAAGGCGATTCTGCAATGGCTAGTGGTGATATTACCGACTATCAAGACAGTGTGTTATTAGCGACTATTGATAACGACCGTATTGAAAAGTTTAACTTTAAGCATTTAGTGTCTTCAGAAACTGATTGGGACTTTTTAACAATCCGTCACAACAATGAGTTAGTTATTAGTACATCGGGTATTGAAGCAACGGAATTTACAGCGCAAGAAATTACGTTAACTGAAGGTGTAGATCGTATCACTATGATTTACAGCAAAGACGAGGCTGACATTGACCCAAATGGTGATGATAAAGCTTACATTGATGAAGTGACTACAGTACTTAAAAATACTGCGCCAGAAAGCAAAGTAAAACAATCGACGATTAATGTTGAAGAAGGTAAAACGTTTGTGTTGGATGCAAGTGACAGTAGCGATGCCGAAGGTGATAGCTTAAGCTATAAATGGGAAGTGACGTCAGGGGATATCACTATCGCTGATGCAACTAAAGCGGCAGTAAATCTCACTGCGCCAGCATACAAAAATGCGAAAAGCCTAGTATTTAAAGTAACCGTAACCGATGCTTATGGCGCACAAAGTAGCACAACAGTTAATGTGACGATTAGTAAAAAACCTAAACAGAGTAGTGGTAGCTCAGGTATTATTGCACTATTACTCGGACTTGGTTTTGCTGTTCGCAGAAAGTTGGTTTAACACAGTACTATTGGAGTAGCCAGCAATTATGGCTGGCTTAATGATTATGAAAAAAATTTATATCGCTTTTTTTGTATTGCTATCAACGTTAGTGGGAACAGGATGTAATAGCACCACTTTATCGAATACAGTGACGGAAGCCGAGCGCAACAACCTCGAAAAAATCTACAGCTTTGATGTAACCTCAGAAAAGTTGTTATTTGTTGTAAAATCAACTGGCTGTACAAGCAAGGAAGATTTCGAGCTACTCTACCAAGTACACCAAGGGAAATACGAGTTTGCATTAAAACGCCTTAAACCTGATATGTGCCGGGCCATGCCACGCGCATATCCTGTTAGCTTTAAACTGCCAGCTATAGGTGTATCTATTGATAATATCATTGTACTCAATCCAATAGATACAAATACCCCTGCAAAAAGAAGTAAAATAGGCTACTAATTAGTCTTAAAAGACAATGTTGCTGATAACATAAGGAGAGCATTTGCAAACTTTATTCTTACGAATATACGGATCGGTTATTTTAGCAATTTGCATAGTCTTATTGTTAACTTACTTTGTATTCTCAGAAATAAATAAGCATCGTTATCAGCAGCATTTAGCAGAGCAACTTTCGGGGACCTTGTATTTAATTAAACAAGGGATCGGTAGACAGAAAAATATTGACGATCGCGAACGTTGGCTTGAATTAGTCGCATCCTTGATGGATGTCACACTTTCGGTTTCTTCACTGCAGAAAATCCCTAATAAAATCACTATCGCATTGAGCGATAACAAACAAAATGGTTATCGAGTAACCTATCCACTTAACGCACACAAGCAATTGAATATGACTTTAAATGGTGTTAGTGAGCAGCTTGCCACTGGCACCGCATTTTTATTATTAAATGAGCTGGGGTTGCACACTGCACAACAGCGTCAAACGGTCTTTCAATCAATTAGTCAGGAATTTCATTACCCAATCCATCGTGTGAGTAGTGCAAGTCAAACCCTCGATAGTGAGCAGCTAGAACGTTTAGCGCGAGGTGAAATGGTGATTATGTGGCAAACTGAATTTGATAGTAGTTTATCATTTGATATTTATGCGCCATGGGGAAATTCGCAAGATTTACTCAAGCTTGGCACTATTAGTGTTTTTGAGCAGTATCCAACTTGGTTACTAGTGTCGGGATTTGTTGCCGTTTTAGTGACTTTGGCTGTTCTGATTCTGCTTATAATACGTTTAATAGTTAATAGATTGACATACATACAGCATAAAGTTGATGCGATAGAGCCCGAACTCATTCAGGCTGCGAAAATGCCTGAGCACCTTGATGTGATAAACCAGTTAACTTGGAAAATTGACCAAATGGCGCTGCGAATCACACGCTTGATAGAGCAAAAGCATCAAATGTATCGCGCAGTATCTCATGACCTAAGAACCCCCTTATCTAAGGCTCAGTTCAGATTAGAAGCCTTAAGTCTTCAGAGCGGCGTCGAAAATACGTTAATTGAACAAACTAAAGCCGATATGAATCAGCTTAACTTGCTTATTAGTGAGTTGCTAAGTTATGAAAAAATTACAGAAAATAAATCAATTACAAAAGAAGATATGGAGCTTAATGGTTTTGTATTGGCTATTTTAGATGGCATGAAGATTGTATTTCCTAAAATTAAATTTATTTTCAAGGCTAAAACGCTATGTAATGCCCCTATTAACAAGCAATTGTTTACACGTATGCTAGAAAATTTATTAAATAATGCTGCGCGCTTTGCTGAATCGTCAGTGATTGTGGCATTAAAAAACAGCGAGTCAGGCACGATTTTAGATATTGTTGATGATGGCCCTGGGGTAGATGAAAAAAGTAAACCTTATATTTTCGATCCCTTTTACCAGCAGGATCAAAGCCGCAGCACCAACACATCAGGTTATGGTTTGGGACTAGCCATCGTGAAACAAATTGTATCGCAACATGGCGGTGACATTGAATTAATGGAAACTTCTCAAGGCGCGCATTTTTGCATTACATTACCAAACCAAATGGAAGAAGGGTGATGAGAGTACTCTTCTTGATAGTTTGCCTTTTATGTGGAACACATTCGGTGGCGCAGCAAACTGATATGTCCAAGCCAAAAACTTCTCCTGTAGACAAAGTGGCCAAAGATGAAAAAATCAATAAGAACACAATTGATTGGGGGGATTGGGATAAAAAGTTTCAACCACAGCAACGCTATGGTGTTGGTATAAAAGGACAGTTGCAAAACGCCATTAGTGAACTTGATAAAAGTAACTTATTAAATGATACCAGCGGTGTACCTAATACTTCTCAACTTTCTGTTGATAAAAAAATGAAACGAAAAGATATAAAAAAAATGAAACAGGAATTGAGAGCGCTAGAAGAAAAAGTAAAACAAGAGATTGAAAATAATGAAGATTATTAAAGTTATCCCGTTAGTTATTGGCCTTTTTGTGACTTCAAACATGTTCGTACCTTGTTTTGCTGATGAGCAACGTTTAGCGAAAACGGTGTTTGAACAAGCAATGGAGCATATTGAACATGGCCAATGGGCCGCAGCTGAAACGTTACTAAGCTATCAATTATCACAGACACCTGAGCAGCATCGAGTGCGTTTGGAGTTAGCCTTAACACAAATGCAATTAGCGAAGTATTCCGACGCCAAAACACACTTGCTTGCACTGCAAAAAATATCTGAACTGCCTGATAATGTGCGTTTTAATATTGACCTATTACTCAATGAAATTAATCAACGGCAGCAAACAGAACAATTCAGCGTTATACAACAATGGGGATTAATAGGTTCTTTAGCAATGGGGTATGATGATAATGTACGTTTTAGTTTTGGCGATTACTTTTTAGATGATGATCCCTTTTTAGATAGCTTTTACTTTATTCTACCTGATGGTAAAGAGTACTTTATCTCGAAACAGGGATACCTTTACAGCTTGGATGGTGAAATTGTGATGCCAGATGAACTGGGCATTGATTTGACCCCATTTATTGAAAAGCCGAATACTAACTTTATAGAGTCAGCTGCACTAATAAAGTACAACTACTTTGGTAAAAAAATTAATTGGAAAAACAACTTTTTAGTTCGCAATATTGATAATGCTGATTTTAGTGATTACGACAAACTGCTCTATAAATTAGACTCTGAGCTTATTTGGCCGCTTTCAAGTGATAAAGAAATTGGAGTGCAATTTGAGCAGCGAAATCAGTTTAGAGGTGGCCAGCCTCAAATAAAATCAAGTGCACTAACGCTTGGATACCGCTTCTTTTTTGATAGTGGTGAGTGGCATTTATACGGACAGTATATGGATAGAAGTTTTGAAACGATAGAAGTGCAGTTTGGCGATTTTTCATATACTAATTATGGCTTTGATAATAAATCATGGGCGCTTGGTGTTGAGTGGAATAAACTTTTTTACAACAATCGTTTATTAGCTAAGGTACAATTTGAGCTGAAGAACAACGATGCCAGTGATGGATTAAAATACCAAGGCGGTATTTTAAAAACAGCACTGGTGTACCAAATTACCGATGATTGGAGTGCTGCGAGCTATGTGCACTTCTTTCAACAAGATTATAACCTAAGTGACTTAGAAAAAATTTACGGTCTGGATGAAAGCAATGATGTTGCTTCTATTGATAAGAGTTTGAGAATAGGCACTAAAATTGATTATCAGCTAAACGAACATTTATCGGCATTTCTTTCTGCTGATTGGGGGGAGCGTTCGTCAGATATTTATTGGGGAGTTCATAGCAGTACCGTGCGGGTTAAGCTTGGGTTTAGTTTTGAATTCTAAAGTGACATTATATGGAAAAATATAATCTGATAATTGTTGAAGACGACCATGAGTTGGCTAACTTAACGCAAGATTTTTTTCAGCAGTTTGAATTTAATTGCAAAGTAATTAGTGAAGGGCAACGAGCTATTTCGCAAATTATTGCTGAGCAGCCTGATATTGTGTTGCTGGATCTTATGTTACCTGATATTGACGGTATGCAAGTTTTCCAGCAAATTAAGCCTGCATATACAGGAAAGGTTGCAATGTTAACAGCGCGTGGCGACACCATAGATCAAGTGCTTGGTTTAGAGTTCGGTGCAGACGATTATATTTCCAAACCAATTGAGCCGCGCTTACTATTAGCGAAGTGCCGAGCTTTATTACGCCGTGAAGTCAGTGTAGAAGCAAATAAAGGTGAGCAACTCTCGATTAATGACATCGTTGTTAATAAACATAAACGAGAAGTGTTAAAAGCGGGAGTGTCTTTAGAATTTGCATCACCAGAATATGATTTACTATTACTATTAATCGAACATCGAGGTGAAGTGATTTCTAGAGATTATATTTTTAAATCTCTTTGGGGGATGGAATATGACGGGCAAAACCGCCAAGTTGATATTTACATTTCGTCGATTCGAAGTAAATTAGAAAATAATCCAAACCAACCAAGTTTAATTAAAACCGTGCGCTCAAAAGGATATTTGTTTACTGGGTAACGTCATCAAGTTTAAAACTAAAAAAGGGTTTCAAATGATACCCTTTTTGATTTTTGATTAGCGTTAGTAAATTAACGCATCGTCACAAATTCTTCTGAACCGGTTGGGTGTGAGCCGCTCGAAAATAGCGAATACATGGAGCTATTTTAGGCTCGAACGCGAGACAATGGACGTCGAGCCGGAATATCGCGTCAGGACGACTTTTTACTCAGTTCCTAACGCATCGTAACAAATTCTTCTGAACCAGTTGGGTGAATCGCTACAACCGAATCAAAATCAGCTTTGGTTGCACCCATCTTCATTGCAACGCCAAAGCCTTGAATCATTTCATCAACCGCAAATCCAATGCCGTGCAAGCCGACAATTTTCTCGTCAGGGCCTTGGCAAACTAGCTTCATTTTACATGGTTGGCGGTGCTGCGTTACCGCAGTGTACATAGCTGTAAAGCTCGATGTATATATTTTAATGTCATCATCACCAAACTGCTTGCGAGCTTCGGTTTCAGTTAAACCTATGGTGCCAATCGGAGGGTGGCTAAATACTACGGTTGGCACTAAGTTGTAATCCATTTTGGCATTTGGCATTTCCGGGTTAAACAAGCGCTCAGACAATAAACGGCCAGCTTTAACCGCGACAGGCGTTAACTCAATACCGTTTTCAATTATATCGCCAACAGCGTAAACGCCTTGAGCTGAAGTATTTTGGAATTCATCTACTTTTACGTGACCTGAATCAGTTAATTCAACACCAGCTGCTGCAATATTGATTTTATCGGTAGTTGGTTGACGACCAATCGCCCAAATAACTTGGTCAACATTAACGCTGTTACCATTTTCAAAGTGCAGTGTTAAAGAGCCGTCAGATTCTTTAGTAACTTCTTTTGGTGTTGCATTGGTATGCAGTGTTGGGCCTTCTGACTCAATCACTTCCATTAAAGTATCGACAATAAGTGGATCGAAGTTGCGAAGCGGTGTGTCACGACGAACGCATAAATGCGTTTCAGTGCCTAAACCGTGCATTACGCCTGCAAGTTCAACCGCAATATAGCCTGCACCCACAACCGCTACGCGCTTAGGTTGTTCTTTTAATTCAAAAAAGCCGTTTGAATCGATACCGTATTCAGCACCTGGAATATTAGGAATGCTAGGACGACCACCAACGGCAACAAGAATATGGTCGGCAGTGTAGTGCTCACCGTTCACTTCGATGGTTTTGTTATCAACAAATTTAGCAAAACCTTGAATTACCGTTACGCCATTGCTAGCTAAGTAATTGTCATAACCTTTATGAATACGGCCAATGTAAGCTTCACGGCTTTCAAGCAATTTAGACCAATTAAACTCTTTAATTTCTACATCAAAGCCATAGTCTGGTGCATAAAGTTTAATTGCCTCAGCAACTTGCGCACCATGCCACATTACTTTTTTAGGAACACAGCCAACATTTACACATGTACCACCTAGCGGGCCTGCTTCTACTAGGGCGACGTTTGCACCGCGCATTGCCGCTCGGTTTGCTGATGCAATACCACCACTGCCACCGCCGATAGCGATATAATCAAAATGCTTTGCCATTTGAAGTTCCTTAATTTTTTAAATCTTTGTTTTATCAGATATAGGTATTCTAACCGATAACACAATAGCCTAACTTGCAATTTTTATCGATTGCCCCAATCTAAATTAACAATGACAAATTAATAAGAAGCGTTTTATGACTAATCCATTAATTGGCCTTGAAGGGTTACCACCATTTTCACAAATTAAACCTGAGCACATTGTGCCTGCATTAAAACAGGGTATTGCGGATTGTAAGCAAACGATTGAGCAAGTATTAGCGCAAGAGTCGTATACTTGGGATAACTTTATTGTACCGTTGGATGAAGTCGACGATAAGTTAACGCGCCTGTGGTCGCCAGTGTCGCATATGCACTCTGTGGTAAACAGTGAAGAGCTACGCGCCGCCTATGATGAGTGTTTACCGCTTATCTCGGAATATTCTACCTTTGTTGGTCAACACCAAGGGTTATTCTTAGCAACGAAAGCGATTTCCAAAAGCGATGAGTTTGCAAACCTTTCAGAGGCGCAGCAAAAAGCGATTAACAATAGCCTGCGTGACTTTAAACTTTCAGGCATTGCATTGCCTGAAGAAAAACAAAAACGTTATGGCGAAATTGTTGCTCGTCTTTCTGAGCTTGCAGCTAAGTTTGGCAATAATGTGATGGATGCCACACTTGCTTGGCAAAAACATATTACAGATGAAGCGGATTTAGCAGGTTTACCAGAATCAGCAATCGCACTTGCAAAACACACAGCGGAAAGTAAAGAGTTAGAAGGTTGGCTATTCACCCTCGACTTCCCATCATACTTACCAGTGATGACCCATGCAGATAACCGTGAACTGCGTAAAGAAACTTATATTGCATTTAGCACACGAGCATCTGATCAAGGGCCTAATGCCGGTGAGTTTGATAACAGCGCCATTATGGCTGAAGAGCTTTCGCTTCGTCATGAGCTGGCGCAATTGCTAGATTTTGACAATTTTGCTGATAAATCACTGGCAACCAAAATGGCAGAATCGCCACAGCAAGTGTTCGATTTTTTAAATGACCTTGCAACAAAATCAAAACCTCAAGCGCAAGCTGAACTTGCTGAACTGACGGCCTATGCAAACGAAAAGCACGGTATTAGCAAGTTAGAAGCGTGGGATTACACCTATTACAGTGAAAAGCTTAAACAGGAAAAGTACGCGATTTCAGATGAAATTCTGCGCCCATACTTCCCTGAAAACAAAGTGCTAAGCGGCTTGTTCGAAACCGTAAACCGTCTATTTGGTATTAATGTTAAAGAAGTGCAAGGTGTTGATACTTGGCATAAAGATGTTCGCTTTTTTGAAATTTTTGATAGCAGCGGCGTAAAGCGTGGATCATTCTATTTAGACTTATATGCGCGGGATCATAAACGCGGTGGTGCGTGGATGGACGACTGTATTGGCCGCAAAGTGCGTGCTAATGGTGATGTGCAATTGCCTGTTGCTTATTTGGTATGTAACTTCAATAAGCCGGTTGGTGATAAACCTGCATTATTTACGCACTACGAAGTAACCACATTATTCCATGAGTTTGGCCATGGTATTCACCATATGCTAACGCAAGTAGATGTGGGCGCGGTTTCGGGCATTAATGGTGTGGCGTGGGATGCGGTTGAATTACCAAGTCAATTTTTAGAAAACTGGTGTTATGAAGAAGAAGCGCTGGCGTTTATTTCAGGTCACTATCAAACAGGTGAACCACTGCCGAAGGATTTACTCGATAAATTACTCGCGGCTAAAAACTATCAATCAGCAATGATGATGATTCGCCAGTTAGAATTTTCATTATTTGATTTCCATATTCATGCGGACTACAACCCATCAAATGGCGATGAAATTCAAACAATTTTAAATAAAGTGCGTGAACAAGTGTCGGTTGTTAAAGCGCCGGAATTTAATCGTTTTCAACACAGCTTTAGTCATATTTTTGCTGGTGGTTACTCGGCGGGCTACTACTCATATAAATGGGCTGAAGTGCTTTCTGCTGATGCGTTTTCACGTTTTGAAGAAGAAGGTATTTTCAATGCAACAACAGGCCAATCATTTTTAAAAAATGTATTAGAAATGGGAGGTTCAAAAGATCCAATGGAGCTATTCATTGCATTTAGAGGAAGAGAACCTAAGGTCGATGCCTTGCTGCGCCACAGTGGCATTCAATAAAGTTTAACCAAAGTCAAATAAGCCGCTTAAATAAAGCGGCTTTTTTATGCATTTCATTCGGTTAAGTCTATGCTTATTTTTAGCAAATAAATATTAAAGGTTTGTTTATGCTCCTCAGCGTACTAGCAATAGATGATGATAAATGGGTTCATGAAATTATTGAGCAGACATTAGTTAAAAGTAGCCGAGTTTGTCATGCTTATGATGGGAATGAAGGCCTGCATATAGCAAGGGATAAGCAACCTGACATTATTATACTGGATGTTGAAATGCCTGGACCAAATGGGTTTGAAGTGTGTCGTTTGCTTAAAGAGCAAACTGAAACAAAAGACATCCCAGTTATGTTTTTGTCGGCGCGCAGTTCACTTGAAGAACGGATAAAAGGGTATAATTCAGGTGCAGCTGATTACATAGTTAAACCTTTTGAAACAGAAGAGTTATTGGCGCGGATAAAAGTCTTATATCAATATAAATTACAATCTGAAACTTTAAAAAAGGATATTGAACAGGCGCAAAATACTGCGGCTGTGGCAATGACTGATTACAGTGATATGGGTAGAGCAATCCGTTATGTAAGCCAAACTTATGGCATTAAATCGCTAACACGTCTTTCAGACTGTCTATTTGAATTTTTTTCTCCACTGAATTTAAGCGTAGTTGCTGCATTTTGGTTAGATGAACGTTGTGAATTTTTTTCTAATAACAGCGCCGTTTGTCCATTAGAGAAAGAATTGATGCTTAATATAAAAAGTGGGGATCGTTTCATTGACTTTGGTACAAGGACGATTATTAACTATCCGAATGTCTCACTATTGATCAAAAATATGCCTGTGAATGATGCTAATTTGTATGGTCGTTATAAAGATCTTTTCCCGCATATATTAGAAGCAACAAACGCTAAATTGGGCACTCTGGATTTACAGAATCAATTATTAGGGCAAGCGAGAAAAATTACTAAAACATTTGAATTAATTGATACTACTCTTAGAAGACAAATTCAAAGCTTATATAGAAACAGTAAGATATCGGTAGAGCTGATTGAAACATTATATGAACGGTTTTGTGATACTGTTCCTAGGCTGGCATTAGAACCAGATCAAGAAGAGTATATTTTAGGGGCGTTAGAACAAACAGTAGAAAGTTTGCGTAATCATTTAACTGTTGGCACAGATATTCAGAGCTCTTTTAACGAAGTGATGACATATTTTGATCATATTATGATAGAGAGACAAAAAATTCTTGATATGTTGCAAAAAGAGCAACAAAGAGAAGAGATAAACGAAATTACATCACAAGATGATATAGAGCTGTTCTGATGTATTTTTATATTTGCTTATGAAAAATAACGTCGAATCATTATAATGGCGATACTTTTGCTACAGCAATGGATATATTGTGTTAATTGCTAATCAAATTCCAGAACAACAAGATTATCTTGAACAACTTGATAAACGCTTTGATTTATCAACGTGGTTATCAAATAATCCCTTATTTTCCTTGCAATATGGCCAAGATGGTTTAGCCCTTTCTAAAACTGATGAGCCAAAATTGGGCGCCATTCGGGTCGATTTTGTTACAGGTGCTGCTGCACACAGGCGTAAATTTGGTGGCGGTAAAGGGCAAGCAATAGCAAAAGCCGTGGGATTAAATAAAGGCAAAGGCATGACACCTCACGTGCTAGATGGCACAGCAGGTTTAGGGCGGGATGCTTTTGTTTTAGCCTCACTTGGCTGTCGTGTTACATTACACGAGCGTCACCCAATCGTTGCTGCGCTTTTATATGATGGTTTACAGCGCGCTTATTTAGACAGTGAAATTGGTACATGGATGAGTGAACGTATGACAATGGCGTTTGGCTCTAGCCATTTATTGTTGCCTGAAACACAATGCGAGATTGATGTTGTTTATTTAGATCCGATGTTTCCTCATCGTGAAAAATCAGCGGCAGTTAAAAAAGAAATGCGAGTGTTTCAATCTCTTGTAGGTTCTGATTTAGATGCCGATAAATTGCTTACTCCAGCTATTGCTCTTGCGAGTAAGCGAGTCGTTGTTAAGCGACCGGATTACGCCCCATTTTTGGCGGATAAAACACCATCGATGCAAATTAAAACCAAGAAAAATCGATTTGATGTCTATGTAAATGCAGCGATGGTTGAAACAAAAGTGTCATAATAAAGTCATATAATTCAAGGGCAATTTTATGGATTAAGAGTGCCCTATGCGCGTTTCAAGTTTCACCCGATTACTATTAGTTGTTCTAAGTTCAATTAGTATTGCGTTGGCAGTTGTGTTGTATTGGGCAAGCCAGACAATTAATACCCTTAATCAACAGACTATTGCTTATAATCAACTGAAAAACACCATAGTGGTTGATTTAGCTAATAGTTTGCAAGACTACCTTTCCTATGGTGACAATCAGTTTTTAACGCAGGCAAAAAACAATATTTCTGCGGTTGAGCAGAAACTATCGATTTTACCAAACTCTATTTCAGACACACTTCAAACACAGCTCAATCAGTTACAACAAGGCATTGATGGTAAGTACCGTGCGCTTGGCAAACTCAGTGGTAATAAAAATGCGTTAATTGACCATGCATTAAATGAAATGTCGGATTACGCCAGTGCGCTAAGTCAGTATGCAGAAAAAGCTGAAACAAGTATGTCTCAACAACGTTTTTATGTATTAGCCAACGCATACCAAACGCAGGTTGTGAAGCTTTCTATTGCGTTGAAAGAAAATAGTTTAGAGAGCACTAGCTCAGTTCTTGAAGATCTCGCACGCATTGCAAGTGATATTGAACGTTTGCCTTTGCTGGGGGTATTTGACCCAAATGTAGATCAAGACGAATTAATGTTAACAGGGGAAGAAGCTGAAGATTTAGGGGAAGAAATTCAAGCAGAGCTGTTAAGTTTACCTAATCGTTTGCCAAAAGAGCTAGAGAATACGAAGCGCTTAAATGATGAGCGTGAAGAGGGGGTGTCGTCACTGCGAGGTGAAATTAAAAACCTAACAAGCAGTATTTTAGCTGCAGAAAAACAACTGCGCGATGAGCAAGCTGAAATTGAACAAAAAGTATTTTACACCTTGTTTGTTGCAGTGATTGCGCTCTTTTTGATTGCTGCAATCGTTTATTTCACACAACGAAAGCAGGTACTGACACCGGTAAGAGCGCTTCGTAACGCGTTTTCTAAACTCATTGAAAATGACAACCTAGAGCACATTTATACTGACAACCCTAAAACTGAAATGGGTGAAATCGCGCTCTACTTTAACCAACTTATTGAAAAGCAAAAACAAGAAGCCCAAGAGCGTGCAGAAACCTTACAATTAGTTAGTGATTTCTTAGCAAGCATGAGTGACCAATTAAAGCTGATGTTAACTGCTTCGGAGCAATCTATTTCTGAAGTGGAACAAAGCGAAGGCTTGCTTAGTCAATTAACAGAAATTGGCGAACAAGTGAGTGAAATAAATGGCACCGTTAAGAATAATGCTGAGCTAACGTTTACTGCTATGGAAAATAGTGTGGGGCAGTCTGAGTCTATGCTTGTCGCAAGTAATGAAACTCAACAACAAGTGCAATTTGGTATGGAGTCGATGGAACAGTTACTCAAAGGTGTAAATGATGTTGCATCTGTTTTAGAGGTGATTAATACAATTGCAGAGCAAACAAACTTATTAGCGCTAAATGCAGCGATTGAATCAGCGCGAGCAGGTGAGCATGGTCGTGGTTTTGCGGTTGTTGCTGACGAAGTAAGGCAACTCGCTAAACAAACACAAAACTCACTGCAAAGCATTAAACAACAATTAGATGGACTTGGTGTTAGCTCGCAACAAGTATCTCAGCAGATGCTTGAATTAGCAGAAAATGCGCGTCAACAAACTGAATCAGCAACGCAAATGAAAGAGAACGCAAGTAATGTAGCTGAAAATGCGTTATCAGCATCAGAAGTGGCAAACCAAGCAAGTAACTTTGCCTTAGAGCAAAGCAATTATTTGAATGCGTTTTCCAATGCGATGCAGCAACTTAAATCGCGAGTGAAGGATTCAAATAATCAAGTTCAGGGTATTCAAACTGACCTAGAACAGAAGATGGTTCAAATTCGCCATTCTTTAGGTCTACAATAAGATATATATATTCAAAAATAAGAAGCCAATATGATTACTGTTAATCAAAGTTTACCAAACCATACTTTTAATTTATTAACTAATGAGGGGATGACTACGCCAACAACGGCAGAATTATTTGCAGATAAAAAAGTCGTTTTATTTGCGGTGCCAGGCGCATTTACACCTACCTGTTCAGCAAGCCACCTACCAGGTTTTGTGGTGCATTTCGATGCATTAAAAGAAAAAGGCGTTGATAGTGTAATTTGTCTTTCAGTAAATGATGCATTTGTAATGAAGTCTTGGGGCGACAGTGCAAATGCGGAAAATATTATCATGTTGGCGGATGGTGATGGTGCATTCACTAAAGCACTTGGGCTAGGTATGGAGACAGGTGTCTTTGGTGGCTTCCGTTCACAGCGTTATGCCATGCTTGTTGAAAACCAAACGGTTACTCAATTGTGGTTGGAAGAACCAAAAGCCTTTACAGTATCAAGTGCTGAATCTGTACTTGCGAATCTTTGAAACAAATAAGACTTGTTTTTATTACCCTTATAGTCACCTTTTTCTTTAATTAAATTAAGCAGTTAATTGCCTTGCAATTAGCTGCTTAACGCTTACAATGCGGACTTTTAACATTCTGTAAAGTCGTGGAGTTCCTATGTTAGCACCTGCAATGGTTGAAAAATTAAACGAGCAAATCAATTTAGAGTTTTATTCATCAAACCTTTACTTACAAATGAGCGCATGGTGCGAAGACAAAGGATTTGAAGGTGCAGCTGAGCTGTTACGCAAGCACGCACTTGAAGAGATGGATCATATGAATCGTTTGTTCACTTATGTGAGTGAAACCGGTGCTATGCCAATTTTAGGTACCATTGAAGCGCCACCGCACGAGTTTGCATCATTAGGTGATGTAATTCGTGAAACGCTTGAGCATGAGTGTCAAATCACTAAAGCAATTAACGAATTAACGCATGTTGCGTTTACTACTCATGACTATTCAACTTTTAACTTTTTACAATGGTATGTTGCTGAGCAACACGAAGAAGAAAAATTGTTTAAAGGCATTCTAGATAAAATTGAGTTAGTAGGGGAAGACGGTAAAGCATTATTCTGGATTGATAAAGACTTAGCTGAACTTGCTAAAAAAGGTACTTCTTCGATTATGGAACCAGGTGCCTAATTAGCGGGTTGCAATATGAGTTCAGGTTTCAGTAACTTTGCTGAACCCTGAACCCTGAACCCTGAACCCTGAACCCTGAACCCTGAACCCTGAACCCTGAACCCTGAACCCTGAACCCTGAACCCTGAACCCTGAACCCTGAAC
>NZ_JBFKMX010000060.1:0-22163 GCF_041629635.1 Pseudoalteromonas sp.
CATTAGAAAATCCGATGGCATATATTGATTCAAATATTGTTGGCATGACAACAATTTTAGAAGGTTGTCGCCATAATAAAGTTGAGCACTTAGTTTATGCTTCATCTAGCTCGGTTTATGGCATGAACGAGAAAATGCCATTCTCAGAAGATGATGCGGTAGATCATCCTGTATCACTTTATGCCGCTACTAAGAAATCCAATGAATTGATGGCGCACACATATAGTCACTTATATGGGCTTGCAACAACTGGTCTACGATTTTTTACTGTGTATGGCCCTTGGGGTAGGCCTGATATGGCGCCATATCTTTTTACTGATGCAGTTTTAAATGACCGAGAAATAAACGTATTCAATCAAGGTAAAATGAAGCGCGATTTCACTTATATTGATGACATTGTTGAAGGCATCATTCGGATCCAAAACGTTATCCCACAAGTGGATAACACGCTTAATCGCAGTACACCTGCAAAGAGCGATGTGCCTTATAGGCTCTACAATATTGGAAATAATCAACCAATAGAGCTAATGCAATTTATAAATGCCATTGAGATTGCTTCAGGCAAGCAAGCGAAAAAGTTGTTTTTGCCGATGCAAGCAGGAGATGTACCTGCAACTTTTGCAGATACAACAAAACTAGAAAGTGTTATTGGTTTTAGGCCTAAAACAAGTATTCAAGACGGCATTAATGCATTTGTTGATTGGTATAAAGAGTATTATAAAATAAGCAAAGGAAAATCAATAAACGTTAATTCCCGCTCTAATATCTAAGTATTATTGTTTAAAACTAGTTAATGGCTAGCGTTAACCAATGAACTTAGATAGCATTACCTCTTTTATTACTTCGGGTATATTATGGCTCAGTTGTACTTCTATTATTCTGCGATGAATGCAGGAAAATCTACTACGTTATTACAGTCGGCATTTAACTATAAAGAACGTGGTATGGAGCCATTAATCTATACTGCAGCAATTGATACGCGATTTGGCGCAGGTAAGGTAAGTTCGCGCATTGGACTTGCCGCTGATGCGTCATTGTTCTCACCTGAATCAAATCTAATTGATGAAATAGCCACCAAACATGCCATTAAAAAAATTGATTGTGTTTTAATTGATGAAGCGCAATTTTTAACTAAGAAACAAGTTGAAGAATTGTGCTTAGTGGTAGATAGATTAAAAATCCCTGTGCTGTGTTACGGCTTAAGAACCGATTTCTTAGGCGAGCTGTTTATTGGTGCACAGTATTTATTGGCGTGGGCCGACAAACTGATTGAACTTAAAACGGTTTGCCACTGTGGGCGTAAAGCTAATATGGTGCTTCGAACAAATGAGCAAGGTGTGCCAATTACTCAGGGTGAACAAGTTGAAATAGGCGGTAACGATCGTTACGTTTCTGTTTGCCGTAAGCACTATTTTGAAGGCTTAGAAAATCAAATTGCTGTACCTAACTAATTTTTTACTTAGTTGGACTCAATTATTTATTGAGCCCAACTAGTATTTATCTAAAACAACTCAGTTTACGCGTTAAATTGCCAACACAATAAGTTCATTACTTTTTGTCCATGCGCTAAAGGTAAAACTTGATAACTGCAGTCATCTAACTTTTCTAACGCTTTTGTTAACTGAGGTAAATTTTCCCTCTTTGAAATCAGTGAGGTAAATATACCTACTTGTAATTTAAACAATTCACTTTCTTTTATCATGTTGCGTAAGAAAGCGAGCTCTCCACCTTCACACCACAATTCTGCTTTTTGCCCAGAAAAATTAAATCCTTTAGTGCCGTTTTTATCTAAGTTTTGCCACTTACGTTGATTAGCTTTTTTGGCATTTTCTAAAGAGCTATGAAAAGGTGGGTTACAGCAAGTTATATCAAAATAGTCATTTTCCCTAATAATGCCCTGAAATATTCGCTGGGGCTCTTTTTGTAATCTTAGATTTATCGGCAGTTGATTAAATGTTGCAAGGTTTTTAGCTTGTTTTAATGAGTTATTATCAATATCGCTAGCCGTTGCTCTCCAACCGTAAATTTGATGCGCCAAAATAGGGTAAATTAAAGACGCCCCCGTACCAATATCAAGTAAATGTATTTTCTTGCCAGTGGGTACATCACCATTTTGTTTTGTTGCCAGTAAATCCGCTAAGGTATGAATTAAATCAGCACGTCCTGGTACTGCTGGGCATAAATTTACATCAGGAATGTCCCAAACAGCAATTTTATAATCTTCGACTAAAAGTGCTTGATTAAGCGCTTTTACAGCAATTGCATCGCTAAAATCAAGTGATGTTTTCTCGTATTCATTTTTAATTAATAGTGCTTTGAGCAACGGGGAGTTCTTCGCTAAACGCTCTAAATCATAACCATTAAGATGAATATTACGTGGATGATGTTTTTTTGATGTCATGTTAGCTTCAGTCTTACTGATAATCAGTATATTTTAACACGCTCTTTCGTCATCTCTTGCAAAAACAAGCCTAAATTTTTAGTATTTATATGATATGACCAGGTGAATATATGTAAATATGTTTAAACAACTGTCTCACCTAAAAACTTGGCAAATGTCGATAAGGTTCATTTAAGGCAAATTTACGAAATATTAAAGAGCTTGTAGTGCTTTTTATGGGAAATACTCGGTTGTTTTATACCCATTCTAATAAAGGATTAGCCTCGTTTTAGCTGAAACGGGTTTTATTTGTTTCGTTCCTCAGAGGTAGAAAAAATAGTGAACCTATAATTTCAGTTCAAAGCAAAGCTGGTCAACAATGTACTATCTTCGAAGAAATACCTGCAATACTGGGTGTTATAAAAAAGGCATCCAGGCAAAGGCAATTCATTTCCTATTTTACGCCATTCTTGTGAAGGGAGTTTTACTTAATTGAGTACAGGCACGTTTTCAACAGCACACAAATGAGTTTAAAGCATCCGTCTATTTTGCATCAAAGCGGTCGATATACATATGCACATGAGTAAATAATTTCAGGCAAATTTAGTTTGGTACTTTATGTCATCCATTTTAATCATAATGTATGGCTATTTACCAGCAAAGCGTTTTGGTTCAGACGATGAAACCCGCTTATCTCATAAAAAGGACGTTGAATGGATAAAAAGAAACCATTGGAAGAGTTCTTTTGATGACTTTGATTATGGCAAAGCATTACCAGAAGAATCTTTGCCGCCAATTCTTTATATTTGTAGTGGTCAACTAATTTTGGCTAAATTCGTTATACCAATATGTATCAGAAACAGTGGAAAATCAGAAACATTCCAAGATACTTTAGATTGGTTTATACAACACACTTAATACAAAGGGATTTAAACCAACAACTTTTTACAGAAATCGTTTATGCCTTTTTCATTTCATGTGCGAAAATAAAAGAATGCGAACGATGAAATATTTCCATAAAGCACCTATGCGTGTGCTTAAAATAAAACAACAAAGAAGCCGATTAAAAGTTCGTCGTCAAATGTTGCAAGTAAAACATGCACTCGCTCAAGAAAAAAAAGAAACAATTGATATGCTAATTACTTATCGTAATTATACGCAAGGTAAAGCAAGTAAAAGTGAACTAAAAGAAGCAAATCAACAATTTCTGGATGTTTTAAAAGGTGTAGGATTAGGCATTTTTGCTATCTTACCTTTTGCACCCATCACAATTCCGCTCATTGTTAAATTGGGCAAAATGGTAGGCGTTGAAGTACTGCCAAGTGCCTTTAACAAATCAGAAAATAAGTAAATTTCTTAACGTATAAATCAGACAATCAATTCAAATGTTTGTTATGCTATTACGTATAATTTAAACAAATGAAGGTCTTTAAATATGACGCAAGCCCTAGTTCACCAATCTGAAGGGATTCCGCTTACAATTCTTGCATCAAGCGAATTTAACGCTTGGCAACAAAAGCAAAGCAAAATTATTCAAAATTGGCTTAATGCGATAAGTTTTGAAGGCAAAGGTGTATTACTAGTACCTAATTTTACAGATGGGAAATTGGAAGAGGTAGTGTTCTTCACTCAAAGTACAGAATCTCTTTGGGCATGTGGCGATCTTGCTAGCCAGCTACCGGATGGCACATATTTATTAACCAACGATAAAGATACTAGCAAACTAATCGCGACTAGTTTTGCGTTAGGCTGTTACGATTTTGCACCATATAAGCAATCTAAAACGCAATCAGTCAAATTAGCAATAGCTGACAAAACTGTATTAGATGAAGTAGTGACCTATGTTAAAGGTGTTAGCATTGTTCGTGATTTAGTGAATATGCCTGCGGGTGATATGATGCCACAGCATATGGCTGAATTTATGTCTGATATGGCGGATGAGTTTTCAGGCACTTTTTCACAAATTGTTGGTGATGAATTACTTGAACAAAACTATCCAACAATCCACGCTGTAGGCCGTGCGAGTGCAAATAAGCCAAGACTGCTCGACTTACGATGGGGTGATGAAAATGCTCCAAAAGTAACTTTAGTTGGCAAAGGTGTTTGTTTTGATTCTGGTGGTTTAGATTTGAAACCTGCTTCAGGCATGCGTTTAATGAAAAAAGACATGGGCGGTGCAGCGCATGTATTAGGTTTGGCGCATATGATCATGGCATTTAAATTACCTGTTAATTTGCGCGTGATGATCCCTGCCGTTGAAAATGCGGTTTCTGATAATGCGTTACGCCCAGGTGATGTTATAAAAACACGTAAAGGGATTACAGTTGAAATCGATAATACTGACGCTGAAGGTCGCCTAGTTCTTTGTGATGCATTAGCAGAAGCGGTGAATGACAAACCTGATACTCTAGTCGATTTCGCAACCTTAACTGGTGCATGCCGTATAGCTTTAGGTACTGAGTTACCAGGCTTTTTTAGTGATGATAAAGCATTAGTTTCAGGCTTAGAAGCTGCCGCTGAAGCTGTTCAAGATCCGGTGTGGCATTTACCACTTTATCAAGATTACAAAGATTTATTAAACAGCTCAGTCGCTGACATGACAAACTGTGCGCCAGGTCCATTTGGTGGTGCCATTACAGCTGCTCTTTATTTACAAGAGTTTGTTGATGACAATATTTCATGGGTTCACTTTGACGTAATGGCGTGGAACTTAAGAAAGTTACCAGGCCGTCCTGTAGGGGGGGAAGCTTTTGGTGTGCGTGCTGTATTGAAGTACTTACAAGATAAGTATCAATAACTTATTTTGTTTCGATATGATCTATTAGTTCATCCAAGGTTAACTCGTCGCCTTGGGCAAGTTCATGTATCAGTAATCTAAGGATATATGATTTAGACAAGCCGGATTTTTTAGATATCTCATCAAGCTGTTTTATATGATCCGGCGAAAGGGTAAAAGTTGCATTTTTGAACTTTCGCCCTTTTTTTAAATGTCTTTTTTTATCAAGATTGCTGCACTTTCCTTGTGCATATAAATTCGCTTGCTCAATAAACTCGTCGACAGAAATCTTTTCTTTTTGATTTCGTGATTTGTTCTTTTTTAAATCAATTAAACTCATGACCGTGAACCACCTCCATTGTTAATAACTCGTCAACAATGGCTTTTATTTCTTGAGCTGCTTTACCATCTGGGTCGCGCTCAATTACAGACTGACCATTTTCCTCACTATCATCATATATATTTCTGCTAAAGGTAACAGCATTTAAGACAGGAATCCCATATGAGGCACAAACTTCTTTTGCTTCGATTATCCGATTAGCCTGATTGGGTAGAGAGGGGCATTGGGTAATGACAAAAGCTGCATTTAACTTCGGATTTACCATTTTACAAGTGGTTAAAATATCTTCCATATGCGGGACGGTTTTTAGGTCACGACGTTTTGGTCTAAGTGGGATTATGGTGTGATCTGCAACTGACATTGCAGCTCGCAATGCGAGATTATCTTGCCCGCCACAATCAACTATGACGTAATCGTAGTGGTTTTCTAAACTTAAAAGGTCATTTCTAATTTTTCCGTACAGTTGTACGCAATTGATACAAGGCAGTTGTGGATTGGTATTACGAGCTTGGATCCAATCGGATGATGTTCGTTGTGGATCACAATCGACGATTAGCACAGTGAAATTCTGAAGCGTTAGATATACCGCTACATTCTGTGCCAAACAGCTTTTACCGCTACCACCTTTTTCGCCGCCAACAAGAATAATCATTTTGCACCCCCTTGCTCGATAAATTCCATGGCAACATCAAACCAATCATGAACCTCGGTCTCTCTAATGACTTTTGCGTAGACTGAGTTAGTGTTACCTTGTTTATCTCGGAATGTAACTTTTACAGGATTTTCGGTATTGATAGGGCGGTCTATATTAACTTTTAGCCCGCCATTGGATACATCAATACACATTGCTTGGCGTTTAATAATATTGCCATTTTCACATTGCCATTCTAAGCCGATAAGCTCTTTTTCCATGTCAAGTCGTAATGAGCGTCTTTGTTCTATTGCGGAAGTATGCTCATGCATAGTAGTACCCTTTAACATTCGCAAAATTGCAATCCATCACATGCGTTATGGCGCGTCTTAATATTTAAAGCGTAGTGTTAAAAGGAAAATTTGCAAATAAGAAAGCCTGCATAATTACAGGCTTTAGAAGAGGTTACTGACAATGCTCTACAGCATATTGGATTAATTCCAGGCTCGATTTATCACATTTTGATAATGCGTGGGTAGCCGCAATGATCGGGGTAGTTCGCTCTCCCCATTGAATATAACTGGCAGCCCATGTTAAACCAGCACCAAATGCAGCTGAAATAATACTGCTATTTGGTTTAATTAAACCACATTCAACAGCTTCACACAGCGCAATAGGAATGGTCGCCGCAGAGGTATTACCGTACTTATCTATATTCACCATAACAGATTCATCAGGTAATTTTACTTTAGTTTGAATCGCTTGGATTATGCGTAAATTTGCCTGATGTGGAATAAGCACATCGATATCAGATATATCACTGCCCACTTGCTGCAATACATCATCCACTGCGGTTGTCATACCTTTTACTGCGCGTTTAAAGATTTCGCGCCCTTCGAATAAAATATCAGAAGGTCCTATTACTTGGTATTTATCAATGTCAGTACCAAAATTACGAATATGAAGAATTTCACGGTCTTCACTATCACAGCCAGTTTTTGTTCCAAGTAGTCCTGATTTATCATCGCTGGCTTCAAGAACGACAGCACCTGCACCGTCACCGAATAATACAGCGCTATCACGGCGCTGCCAGTTAACGTACCAAGTCATTCGTTCAGCACCAATTACAACCGCTTTTTTAATCATGCCAGCTTGAATTTGCGCCGTGGCATTTTGTAATGCATACAAAAACCCAGAACATGCGGCGTTTACATCACATGCAGCAGCCCCTTTGGCACCAATATTTTTTTGAACTTGAGATGCGGTATTTGCAACCAGTGTTGTTGGTGTGCAAGTCGCAAGCAGAACTAAATCAATATCACTTGCATCGGTAATACCGGCACAATCAAGGGCATTACGTGCTGCTATAGTTGCTAAATCAGCGGTACTTTGATGAGAAATACGACGCTCTTTTATGCCAGTACGAGATGTAATCCATTCATCATTAGTTTCCATTATTTGGCTTAGATCATCATTTGTGAGTGTTACCGGTGGAATGCATTTCCCCCAGCCGGTAATTTTGGCATACTTCATTAGCAACCCTTACGTTCATTTCTTAGTGTATTGAACTGGTTATACCAGATACAGTGCGATTTGTCTTTGTTTAAACGCGCTAGCTATCGTTTTGTTTGCTAGCTTTATCAGTACCTAACTCTCCTGAAAATTCGTTAGTTGAACTTTCTTTGGGTGACTTCTCTATTTGCATTCAAATAACTAAATTGATTGTTGCAGTTTTAAATCCTTATTTATTAACATTTTGGCTATTTTGTCATCTTTATAATTAAAAAATCATTTACCAATAATGCCAACTTAATAACCACCATATGAAAAAAAGAGAGACTCTCTTATAGTATCTGCCCATTCTTCATTGCAAAGGCTCATTAATAATCAAAAGGCGTCTAAGGTATGCACTTCCTTTTAAACAATAATATGAGAATTAGTGTACCTAAAGACAAACGCTGATATGTATAGTGTTTAAGATTGTCTTCAATGTTGAGTATTTTAAGCTTAATTTGATAAGTACCTAAAAAAGTTACAGAAACTTAAATTCAAGATTAATATTTTGTGGTGTATTAAAATAACTATTTTCTATCAATTGTTTAATAGTAAGTTTTTATTTACTTGAGGAATAGGATTGCACAATGAAACAATCAGGCCAGAACTGATTAATAATGACAAAACTAGTGGATGCAAAATCACAAACACTTAAGATACCTTATGTTAAGCGATAAATCGTTAAGGAATAAATTATAAAATACTATAACGGTAATCGAGTATGTTTGAACATTAGTACGTTCATTCATTATTATTCGATGAAGATTTCAAGGTAAAATTAAAAAACCACAAAGAGTTTAAACTGGAACATTATGGCTAAACCAAATAAGCGTTTACCAGAACGTGTAGTTGATATTATATGTGCGTTATGTAAAACCCGGCTTTACAAGTACCATAAAAATGGAAAAGGTGCGTTAGTTAAGTGTTTTAAAGAACGCATAGCTAAAGATTTTTGCGATGTAGCTTGTATTTGCCCATCATGTGGACAAGAGTTTGCGCGAGAACAGATGATTCGAGGTAGTATGGCTTATAAAATAATTGGCGGTAAGGCCAAAATAAGTTAGTTATTTTAACACTAAGTCAAGGACAAAAGTGTTTGCATGCAGTTTTTAAATCATTAGAATAATTGCGACTGAGGGTTCTCCTCAACTACAAGCTGTTTCAAGGAATGAAAATCGCCCTCCCCACGGACCGGGCCAGCATATTTGGGCGCATAAGCTTGGAGTTATCAATTGATTTCAATTATTTTCGATATTATCGGCATGACCGGTACATTTCTTGTTGTCGGTGCGTTCTTTTTATTGCAATTAGATAAAGTTAAACCCACAGGTATTGCTTATAATCTAATGAACCTTTCTGGTGCAATTCTTTTACTTATAAGCCTCTGTTATAATTTCAATTTAGCGAGTTTTGTAATTGAATTATTTTGGATTGCAGCATCATTAATTGGTCTTTATAAATACTATAAAGCACCTAAAAAAGTTGCAATCTAGTAACTGACTAAGGAGAGGGAATGTTGTTAAACCATATTTATCGTGTAGGTTACTTGGTATTAATAACAGTCCCTTTTTTATCCTTTTCAAATTCCTCCGCCAATTCACAACCAACGCCCAGTCAAATTGAATCGATAAGTGCTGAACTTAAAAATGAAGTCACTGAAAGTGCGACATTATTTCGTTCGCGTTTAAATACACATATGCAAAATTCGGCGCAATGGCTTGATAAATTAGTTAAAGATGATAATGCAAAAGGGGATATCGCAAGTGCAAAAGGCTATGTATCATTAGGTTTTGCACCCCGCGCAAGAGATCTACTCGATTTCGATAATCAATTTAAAGTCTCTTTAGATTTACCAAATTGGGAAGAGAAAGTGAGCCTGATTATCGATAACGATGAAGAGGAAGAAGATAGGCTACCCCTACAAAGTATTTCTACTGAACAAAATAATAACATTAACGCAGCGTTTAACTGGTATATGGTTCAGCGTAAGCGCTGGAATGTTGAGCATCGTATTGGTTTTAGCCGTTCAAACTTGTTTGCCCAAACACGACTTAAATTCCGTCACACTATAAATGATTGGCGATTTTCAGTCAGTCCTAGTATTGAATATTATTTAGAAGACGGTGTTGGTGTACGCCTGTACACTCGTGCAGACGTTAAATTAACACCACACCAAATATTAAACTTTGCATTTAATACGCGTTATGTTGAAAGTGAACCGACAAAGCGAGTATCCATTGGGGTGTTTCATAGCCAAACCTATAATCAAGATAAAGCTGGTGTAATTGGGGCTTGGGCAAATGACAGTTTTAGTGGAGAACGCAGTTACTACGCATCGTACCGCTGGCGCATGCGTTTTTTTGAACATTGGCTGTTTTTTGAAGCAGAACCATTTGTTGAATTTAGAGAGCGTTATGATTTTGACGATGAACCTGGAATTGCATTAAGGCTCATCGCTTACTATGGTGTTTAACGCTTTTAAAACTAATCTATAACTTCGAGTAGTTCAATTTCAAAAATAAGTAATGATGCTGGTGGAATTTTCCCTACAGCACGTTTTCCATATGCCAAGTTATAAGGAATAACCGCTTTGACTTTCTCACCCGTTTTCATAAGCTGAAGTACTTCAGTCCAACCCGGTATTACTTGATTTTGTGAAAAGCAAAGAGGTGTATTTCTTTCTACAGATGAGTCGAAAACAGTGCCGTCAATTAATGTACCATGGTAATGACATTTAACCTTGCTTGCTTTACTTGGTTGTTGCCCATTAGAATTTGCAACGAGCATTTCATATTGTAAGCCTGTAACAGTTTCAATTACGTCTGACCCTAGTTTGTTCTCTGCTAGATATCGATTTTGTAATTCAATGTTTTGTTTAGCTATTTTTGCATTGTTAAGTGAAGATTTAACAATTAAACAAATAAGCGCAATTATGATACATAGAAGGAAAAGATTAAGCACAGGCGGTTTCCAAAAAATAGAAACCATGCCTGTAAATAAGCTAAAAAGCAATTAGATGCGACGTTCATCACCGTAATATTTACCAGCTAGAATTTTTTGGTAAAGTTCATTCGCTTTTTCTTTAGCATCTTTAACCTGAGAAGGAGACATTTTACGTTCATCTAATTTACGACTATGGCTAGCATCCTTATGGCCATTAAACTCTGCAACCGAATTCCAAATAAAGGACATCTCTAAATTTTTATCCACACCTTGTCCTTCAAAATAAAGAAGTGCAAGATTAAATTGCGCCGCAGCATAATTTTGCGCAGCTGCTTTTGTGTACCAACTTTTTGCTTGGAAAAAATCTTGTATCACCCCTGTGCCATTGGCATACATAACACCCAGATTAAATTGTGCGGCTGCAAGGCCTTTTTGAGCTGATTGCTCATATAGAGACACGGCTTTTTGCAGGTCTTTATCAACTCCTTTTCCGTATTGGTAAAGAGTGCCTAAAGCGAAAATTGCGTCCTCTTCACCCAGTGCAGCACCCTTTTCATATATTTCAGATGCTTTTTTCGGATCTCGTGGAATACCGTATCCAAACTCATACATTTGACCTAAATGATACATTGCAGGTCCGTAATTATTTTGTACTAGATAGTTAAAGTGAAAGAGTGCGGTTTCAAAGTCACCTTCATTTGCGGCATCGATCCCTTTTTGTAAATCAGCTCTTACAAAGAATGTGATAAAAAATAAACTTATTATTAATGTTTTTACTGTATGTCTCATAAATATATTTCCTACTATACGGAATGAAGTTTAGGTCGTGTTGCAGGTTCATTTTCTGGCAGCCAAATATTTGTCCCTGTGGCTGCAATATGGTTTATGTTTGTTCTAAGTACTTTACTACCGACGGTATTTGATGTTTCAGGTTTTGATACTAGATAACCCTGGACACATTGAATCCCCATTTTCCGGACTAATTCAAATTGTTCTGCAGACTCAACACCTTCAGCTACAACTTTAAGGTTTAATTGATGGCCTAGTTCACTAATTGAATGAAGGATTTTATTATACTTGGGGTTATCATTAGCTTGGTCGATAAACAACTTATCAATTTTAATAACATCCACAGGCAATTCTGCTAAGGTACATAAAGAGCTAAAACCGGTACCGAAATCGTCAATTGCAATGGTGATCCCTTTTGTTCGCAGATTTTGTAGGCTACTGATTGTCTCTTTAGAAGCTTCAATAAAACACGATTCGGTAATTTCAAGCATTAGAGCTTTTGGTGGTAACCCTACTTTTTCGATAGTTTCAATTACCCACTCATCAAGTTTTCGATGCTTTAGCTGAACTCCTGAGATATTTACTGATATTCGTACACGCGTCATACCGGCGTTATACCATGCTGACATTTGTCGACAAGCTTCGAATAATATCCAGTCTCCAAGTTCTAAAATTAAATTTGACTCTTCGGCAATAGGTATAAACTCGGTCGGTGTAATTGTACCCTCTACTGGATGATGCCACCTTACCAAAGACTCAAAATAATCAATACTGCAATCTTCAACATGAACTATAGGTTGAAATGATAAGGAGAAATTGTTGCTGCCTAAAGCTAATCGCATTTCTTCCAATAAATAATGATAACGTCGCATTTTACTTCCCATATCTGGTGAGTAAACACGAAATATTCCCCGTCCATCTGTTTTAGCGCGATACATTGCTACATCGGCCATTTGAAGCAAAGCAAACGGAGTTGCAGCACTATCAGGGTAAATTGCAATACCGATACTCGTACCAATTTTGATAACTTTATTACCTAATACGAAGTCACGCTCAATTTCATGTAATACATTTTGTGCAACGTTTACTGCAATAGAAGGATTATTAAGGTCACTAATAAAAATTGAAAACTCATCACCACCTAGTCTAGATAAACTCTGCTCGATACCATTAATTGGGTGCAAACACGATAGGTTGTGATTACGTACAATTGTTCTCAAGCGTTCAGCAACTTGGATCAGGACCTCATCTCCGAAGCTATGACCAAATGAATCATTCACTTGTTTAAAGCCATCAAGGTCAATGAACAATAAAGCCTGTTTTTTATCTGTTTTTTCTGCTTCTGCAAGTTGTTCTTTTAAATGACTTAAATATGCATGTCTATCAGCGAGTCCAGTCAATTTATCTTGGAATATGTTTGTTTCTGTATCGCGTTTATATCTGTTTACTGCTTCGCAAAGAGAGTTTATAGAGTGACTTAAACGCGCCAACGAAATTTCACTTTCATACTTTGGTATATCGAGATTAAATGCACTTAAGAGATTATCAGTTTTACTGTTAAGAAGTGTTATTGTTTTCTCAAGTTTCCTTTGTTTGGTTGTTGCAATAATCAAGGGAATAATAATTAAAACAGATAACAACAATAACAATGGAAAATTTGAAAATAGTAGAACTTCCGTAAGCAGTTTCTTAAGCGGAATGACAATAACTTTGTCATCCGATTGCTCAATTCGGATAAATGTTTGATTTTCACTACTTACAAAATCAATGTAACTAAATAAAGTAGAGAATAAAGTTGATTTTTGAGGTTCAAGAGAAGAAGAATCTAAAATAACTTGCGTTATTTTCGAGTCTTGATGATACGATAGTGCCACACCTTGTGTTAAAGACAAAGCTAAAATGAGATAGGTAGCAATGATAAACCCTAATATAACGAAAACAACACGGGATATAGATTTCATAATTTGCACTTTATGACCCTGCTAAACCTTCGCAATTTCCATAAGTTTACTAACCAGTATAGTTTATGCGAAAAGTGTTACCAGTTTTATTTTTGCGCCGAAGACTATCACAAAAATTAAGTTAAATCTTTAACATCACTGCGTTTTATTGTTGTTTATCATGAATGTACCTAAATGAAAGTGATATTCTTGGTGCTTAAGATATATTTGAAATATCGCATTTTTAAGCGCATTTGCCCAGCTCTGAAAGATTGTACGCACATCACTCCAGTTGAATACCTGCGTATTTAAACGCCAATTATCATGTGCTGTCGCTCTGTCGATGGAAGTTGCAATTACTTCGTTAGACTCACCGTCTAGTATTATTGCTTTCAGTACCATAGAACCCGCATTTTGAGTGTATGAGCGACCATTAATGTTTTGATTTATCCTTGATGATTCTAAAGGAGCAGAAAGGCGTATATCGGGAATCTCAATATACAAAACTAGAGTGTTTTCGTCCACACTATCTTTGTACTGCCAAATCTGTTTATCATCAAAGGTGTTTTTTGCCATGGATATAAATTCAGCTTCAAGCTTTTTAAGACCTGATTCTTGAATGTCAAAAGTTGCGTTGTATCCATCCCATTTTTCCTTTTTTGGCGGCTTGTAGTTGTCTGAATGGTTGTTATCTGCTGTTATCTTAGCGATATGAATAGCATTGTACTTATGCCAATTAAAACTCTGCTTTACATAAGACAGATCCATCTTGGAGTTGTCGATTTTAATTAAATCACCAAATGTAATATCGTTATCAGTTTTAGATAGCATTAACGGCTTAGATGCACAGCCCAGCATTGTTGCAGCGGTTAAAAGGGGGGTAGTAAAATTCGCATGGTCATCCTTAATTTTATAATTAGTTATTTACACTTAGGTAACTAGAATTAAATATTTGTGTCAAGCGGACATTTGACCTTATTGTAGGAAGGCAGCAATCGGTAGTGTTAACTGCCTTTTTAAAAGTTTTATTTGCTAATATGACAACAATTCAGCAATTTGAATCGGCAATATCAAAATTTACCGAACGCAAATCTTATCTTAGCAGTGATGAAGTAACTCACTTAGCCTCCCTATTTGACACTAAAAAAAACTTTTTCGATGTTCTTTTGAAGTGGGTGTCTGGCTATGCAATTGCGCCAGTTTCTAACTTTCACGTTGCAGCACTTGCTCTTGAAGCAGGTGAGCAGGGGCGCTTATTTTTTGGTGCAAATTTAGAATTTAAAGATGAAGCATTAAGTCTTGTAGTCCATGGAGAGCAAAGTGCTATTCACAATGCGTTGATCCATGGCGCTGCAAAAATTGAAAAACTAATTATTAATGCATCGCCATGTGGTTTTTGCCGACAGTTTATCAATGAGATCAAATTAGAGAATCAACCAAAAATCTCTGTCGATGATACGACAAAATCAATTCAAGATTATCTACCAGATGCATTTGGTCCAAGTGATTTAGATAATAATGCACCGCTATTTTCGTACCCTTTTAAACAAAGTTTATCCATTGACGATTTTTTTGCCCAAAGTTATGCACCTTATTCTGGCAACAATGCAGCGTGTGAAATAACAACTTCGAATAATCAACAATATTTTGGTGTTTACTTAGAAAATGCGGCATATAGCCCAAGCTTATCACCTCTGCAAGCAGCCTTAAGTCAAATGCAATTGCACAATAGGGATTCCGGTATTAAAGGCATCAAGTCAATTTTAATAAAACAGCGAAAAGGCAAGGGTAATCAAAATGGTGTTACTTTAGCTGTGGCAAGTAGTTTAGATAAAGCAATAGATGTGGTGTTTGAGGAAGTATAAAACTTCCTCGATTAACCGTTTAAATGAGTATTTCAGCAGTTTTTAATACTGCTTGTACTGCAATTTTTTCTACTTTTTGATGATCGGTATTTGGAATTTCACTGCGAGTTCTATTAACTAAAACCCCTGCAACACACGCCGCTTTTAATCCAAGAGCAGAACACATGGTAAATAATGTTGCTGATTCCATTTCGTAATTCATAACGCCTAGTTTTTGCCATTCATCAAAACTTCCTTGGAACGCTTTTGTAACATAACCTGAGTAAGTGTCATAACGTTCTTGACCAGGGTAGAAAGTATCAGAAGAAGCTGTAATACCTAAATGATATGTTGCACCTAACTCATCACAGGCATTAACCATGGCTTGAGTTGCAAAAAAGTCTGCAACAGCAGGGTATTGGATTGGTGCGAAATGTTGACTCGCACCGTCTAAACGTACTGATGCATGACTAATTAATAAATCACCTTCATTAATACCTGGCTGAATAGCGCCTGTTGTACCAACACGAAGAAAAGTATGAATACCTAGCTGGGCTAATTCTTCAACTGCAATTGAGGTACTTGGGCCACCAATACCGGTTGAACATACAATAACCGGTGTTTGTTTTAAAAAGCCTAAATACACATGATATTCACGTGTTTTAGCAAGTGCTGTTGGGTTTTCAAGAAATTCTGCAATACGTTCAGCGCGTGCTGGGTCGCCAGGTACAATCGCAAGTGTAGCCCCTTGCAGTGCGTCTTTATCTAAACCTAAGTGAAATACTTTTTTCATCCTTAATGCTCATACTTAGCAAATATTAACAACAGTCTGAATTATCGCGCTAATTTGTAAAGGACAATGGTCCGTAAATTTGTTAGTGTGCAGCAAATTTGAATTGTGAGAACAGTATGAAAGCAAAGCAAACATTGATGGTACAAGGCACAACCTCTGACGCTGGAAAAAGTATCTTAGTTGCTGCATTGTGCCGAATTCTATCAAATCACAATGTTCGCGTTGCCCCTTTTAAACCACAAAATATGGCGTTAAATAGCGCTGTTACAAAAGACGGTGGCGAAATAGGCAGAGCACAAGCTGTACAAGCTGAAGCTGCAAGAGTTGAAGCTACCGTTGATATGAATCCTGTATTACTTAAGCCAAATTCAGACATAGGTGCGCAAGTGATTGTGCATGGTAAATCAATAGGCAATTCCGATGCGGTCGATTACCATCAGATGAAACCTAAATTATTAAGCGCTGTACTTGAGTCTCATCATAAATTATCGAATCTATATGATGCTGTGATTGTCGAAGGTGCGGGTTCCCCTGCAGAAATAAACTTAAGAGATCGCGATATTGCTAATATGGGATTTGCAGAGGCGGCTGATTGCCCAGTCATAATTGTTGCAGACATTGATAAAGGTGGTGTTTTTGCACATCTAGTGGGTACATACGAATTATTATCTGAATCAGAAAAAGCGCGAATTAAAGGGTTTGTTATCAATAAGTTCAGAGGTGATATAGCGTTATTAAAGCCAGGAAACGATTGGTTAGAACAAAAATTAGGTATTCCTGTACTTGCAACGATCCCGTATATTCCAAAGCTTTATATCGAGCCTGAGGATGCGATTGATTTCAACCAAATTATAAACGCAGATACTGTTTTGCATGTTACTGTGGTTGTTTACCCTCGAATCTCAAATCATACGGATTTTGATGTATTACGTTTACACCCAAATGTAGAACTGAGTTACGCGCGTACTCCAAACGAAGTTAAGAAATGCGATTTGCTAATTTTGCCAGGCTCTAAAAGTGTGATATCAGACTTCAAATTTTTAGAACAAGAAAAATGGCAAGATTACATCGCAAAGCACCTACGTTATGGTGGCAAAGTGTTCGGTATTTGTGGCGGGATGCAAATGTTAGGGCAAGATATATTTGACCCAAGTGGTATTGAGTCAACGTTATCCGAACAAAAAGGTTTAGGTTATTTACCAATTAAAACAACCTTAATGCCCATAAAAACACTAAGTAAAACGAATGCTGAATGCTTAAAAACAGCGGTTCCGGTATCTGGTTATGAAATCCACGCAGGTGTAAGTGAAGCTACTGAGCACTGTGAGCGTTTATTTAAATTAACCAATGGTGAGTTTGAAGGTTATCGAAGTGCGGATAAGCAAATAGAAGCAACGTATTTACATGGCATTTTTGATAACAGCCAATACCTTAGTGAAATTTTAACTTGGGCAGGTTTAAATGATGCTCAAACTTTTGATTATAAAAAGGAAAGAGATGCTCAGATTGAAAAGCTAGCAAGTGAGGTTGAAGCTGTTCTTTCTATCGAAACAATAAAAGACTTACTCTGTTTACCAAGGTAAACGCCTGAGTAAAATGTCGCGAAAGATTAACAAATCGCAAACAAAACTGTATAGCGGGTATTGAAAGGTTGCAGGTTTGTTTTTTTCAAAAACAAAGTGTCCAATCCAAGCAAATAAATAACCTAATACTAAACCTAAAAGAATATAGTAGGGAGCTTGTAAAATAAAAGCAGCTGCCAAACATGTAAGCCCTAAAAGCGATCCTACAAAGTGTAATCTGCGGCACACAGTGTTTTGATGTTGAGATAAGTAAAAAGGATAAAACGCTTTCAAAGATGTGTATTTAGATGTCATATTGCTTATGTACTAAAAGAGCAAATTTTTTATTGTAGATTTTTAAAAAGTAAATGAATTTGTCACTGTATGCAATTAATCGTTTCTTCAACTCTTTTTGCTTTGGGTAATATATACAAAAAAACATGAACCGTTCAAAAAGTAATAAATTTAAACAAAAGATTAATTAGCCCTAATTAAAAGTGATAATCAAACCTAATTTTTCATTATGCATAAGCCCTGTAAGTTTTATTTGTTCAATTTGCTTTCATGAATTCATCGGCAAACTAACGAAATCATACGCCATTAATTGCTTTCAATATAGGTTATTATTGAAATGAACACCGATTAACAAGATAGAGCAACTTCTAATGTTCGTGAAAGACTGATTAGCTAAATAAGTTTTAAATAACAGCTAATAATGAACTTAATAGCTAGAAGTATAAAAGCTTTGTTTGAATTCTCTCACAGCAAATTCAACACCATGAGAGAATTTTAAAAATTATTCTTGTTCCGAATTGAAGTTCTTTGCTTTTTCAATGCGCTCTACAATGGCTGGATGTGAACTTAGGTATTTAAAAATACTTTCTGTGGTATCTACTTTTTCTTCATTAAAACTTTCCATAGCATCAGCAAATGCCGCCGGTTCATAACCTAATTTTCCTAGGTGGCTAAGAGCAAAATTATCAGCTTCTGTTTCCATGTCACGAGAAAAATTGGCCTGAATAACTGCAGAACTTGCACCAACCATTAATTCACCCACCGTTTCTAAATCACCCAGCAATAGAGCAAACACGATGGCGCTTGATAACGATTGGGCAACTAACTTCAGACTATGTTTGGCTTCTACATGACCAATTTCATGTAGAATTATTGCCATTAGCATACTATCAAATGTGGCTGTATTTTGTGTTTTTTCAAATTCCATTAACTGGATTATTAAACTATCAGTAACAACCACAGTACCATTTGGAAGTGCTAATGCATTTGCGCCAAAGTAGTCACTTTGTTTAATTAATAATTGATAGTCTTCATTATTTAATTGCAGGGTTTCAAGCGCTTTATCGAACAGAGAATTTACACTATTTTTTGTATTGTCATCGAGTGTGGATGGCGATAGAAATGCCTCATCTATAATGGTGAATGATTGTTCGCCCATATAGGCTGGAATACTCTCTGGTAACCATTCAACACTTTTACTCGCAAGCGCTGGCATAGCAACCATAATTAACCAGTAAATTAGCGCGGGTGCTAAAATAATAGAAGAAACAACAGTTAGCCAATTGCTTTCCAGGTGACTTAATAGAGAGCCACTTTGTTTATTTAAACGCCAATTTTTGTCGGCTGGAATAAACATATCACCATTAGGCAAGCGTATTTCGGTTGCTATACCTGGAATAGCATCGCTTAATTTTACTTCAGTTAAGTTATATGAACATTGCTCTGTACCATTTGAAATGATGCTCAGATGATGCTCAGTTACAACTAATTGGGCAGTACACGCATGTGAGCTGCCCGAGCGGTATAATGTACCATTTATGATTTGTGACATCAGGTAATCGCGATATCTAAATCAAATACATCAGCGATTTCTTCACCAATTGCTGATTTTTCATCTGTCATATCATCAATAATATGGTCTGCATTAGGGTGAATTTCAATATAGGTACCATTCGCTAAATAACGTGCTTTTCGAATTTTTGCCCATGGGTAGGCAAGACCAAGTGATAAACCAATAGCAATTAGGTTAAAGAACACTAAACGTGTAAATTGCATTTCAGTAATTGTTGATTCGAACTGAACAACGTCTTTAATTTCACTATTAGCAAAGTTATGGGCACGAATACGAGACTGATAGATACCCGTAATTAAACTAAACATTCCCACGTATAAAAGCGCACTTATTGGGCCCATAATAAACATAGCCACGCTTAACCCAGTTGGATCCATGTTTGTTGTATCAACAGTTGCACCAAAAATCGCCGCGCCAATACCAATCACAATTGCAAAACCAAACATTGCACCCACTGATATTGCAACTACCAGTAAAAAGGCAATGTAGTAGTCAGTTGCCGATAAATCGGTTTCAATTTGACGATCTCCATATGTTGTGTTGCCTATAATGTATTCATTAATTTTTTTAATCACCCAAGGCATAAGAAGATAGAGGGTCAATACAGCTAAAATTGGTAAAATAATGAATAGTAAAAATGCCTCACCATAACTGCCTTTAAAACCAAAGCGTACATTACGGTAACTGGTCATTTTATTTTGAAAACGCATACTTCGATTGATCACCCATGGCATTAAAAACATGGCAATAAGCATGATGAAAAGGCCTAATATAGGCACAAATTGTACTGAACCCATGTAAATTATGAACAATACAACGGCAATAATACGACCAATTAATATTTGAATGGGATTTGCTAAATAAGTGAATTGATGTCCTTCAATACTCGTATTGCTATAAAAATAACGATGAGTACGTACTTTGGCCCATGCTGAATAAATACCAAGCGTAAGGATTGTTAAAACGATATTAACTATCCAAATTTTGAAGAATTGTCCTGTCTCACCTGAAAATTGAACCTGTGAACGACGTATTTGCTCTGTAGTGTTTAGTTCCATTAAACCTTTCCTAATTATTATTTGTTTTAAGATTGCCATTGTAAATCATTTAGTTACAAAGTTGAACTTGAAGATTTTTGAAAGCCTATGCAATAAGAGTGCATAGAATAACGTTTATAACATGGTTTTAAGCGAATAGAGATTTGACATTTAAATATGAAAACTCTATGTAAGGGGCATGTAGATTAATGCTTTATCAAACACTTTTAAATAATCGCTTTATTTACAAAGCTTTAAACCGATTGGTTAAGACGCAACGAACTAACGTTATGTTATTTACAAGTCGTTAAGCGATGTTTTTACGTAAAGCACTAATATAAATTTTATAATGCATAATTATATTGAAGTTATGTTTAGCCAGGAGCAAATAATGAGCGACGCTAAAAACACCTTTATTGAAAAAGTTTCTAACTGTCTTTGTCCGCCAGGTAACGGTGTATTTACTGTAAATACAGCAAAAGAGAGAAAAGAAGCATTACACCAATCAATTTATGGACAAACAGATAATATTGATGCTCTTTGGCGTGATAGCTTAGCCAACATTGATGCAAGTGAATATAAAGCGGTTACTTTAGGCATCAGCTCAGATTGTGGTGGTGGCATTTTACGTGGTGCAAACTGGGGTCCTTTGTTTCTTCGCAGCACGCTAATGGAGCAGCAACCTAATTCAAAAACATTCGACCTTGGTGATGTACGTGTAATACCGCACCTGCTTCATGATAAATATTTAAATGATGGCACTATTTCGAATTGTCAAAAAGCACTTTACCAAGATGAACAAAGTGAATACTCAGTAAGCCCACTATCAATTACAGAAGATGTATGTGACGATTTTTATGCAAATTTCCCAACAAAAGGGATTTTTGGTATCGGTGGCGATCATTCAATAAGTTACCCATTAACAAAGTCTTACTTAAAAGCAAAACGCGCAGCAGGTAAACGCACGGCTATTATCCATTTTGATGCTCACACAGATTTACTGGTTGAGCGATTAGGCATTGATCTTTGTTTTGGCTCTTGGTGTACGCATATTTTAGAATTTTTACCAGCGCCACATCACCTTATTCAATTTGGTATTCGCTCAAGCGGTAAAGATAAAACACATTGGGAATCGACCTTTGGTGTGAAACAACATTGGGCACATGAAATTCGCGAACAAGGCGCGCAAGCAATTGTTGATGGTGTAATTGCACAATTGAAAGCGGATAAGGTAGATGAACTCTATGTTAGTTTCGATATCGATGCCTTAGATGCAACATTTGCTGCTGCAACAGGTACACCTGAATATGATGGTATGACGCCTGATGAAGCGGTACTTATATTAAGCGCTCTAGCTAAAGAGTTTCCGATTACGGGTGCAGATATGATGGAAATTGCCCCATTTACGGATGCATCTCATAGTGGTAAACAAGCATCAGAAAGCACATTACGCGAAGGTGCAAAAATTTCTGCACTGTTAATTGATGCGATGAACAGCGTAAAATAGTAATATTATTATTTAACTAAAAAGGTGCCAGTTGCTATCTTTTTAGTTAAAAAATTTTTTAAATCATGTTGCAACATAAAGTCGCAACATAAAAAGTATGTGTGACATTTTGTTTATTACAAAAATGTGAAGACAGATTTTTGAACTGAGATAAAAGTAGGGCTTGCTGTAACAAACCCTTCATTAGTTATAAATTAATC
>NZ_JBFKMX010000061.1:0-21954 GCF_041629635.1 Pseudoalteromonas sp.
GCCACCTTTAGACCAAATGGTATTGGCATGAGCGCAGTTAAACTTGAAGCTGTTCATTATGAAAATGGTCAACTTTGGCTTGAGCTTTCAGGCGTTGACTTACTTGATGGTACGCCAATCTTAGATATTAAGCCTTATTTGCCTTACTCGGATAGTTTGCCAAGCGCTACCGCAGGTTTCGCTGATACGCGACCTGAAACTCCGCTTTTAGTTGAGTTTAGCGATGAAGCTACTGCGTTTTGCTTAAATAATTCGGTACTTTACCCGGAGTTACAAAGCTTTATCGAGAAAGTATTAAAACAAGACCCACGCCCAGCCTATAAAAAAACAAAAGCAGGCATTCAAGAATATGGCATGAGCCTGTTTGATCTGAATATCAAATGGCAAGTGCTAGAAAGCCAAGTAAGTGTATTAGAAATTATTAAAAATACATAAAAGCCTCTATCGTTAGGCTTTTGAAATTGCCAAGACACTGATAAACTTGGTGCCTTAACTTATAAAAACAGATTTAACATTTCGGAAAGCAAATGCGTACCAGTCAATATATTTTAGCGACGTTAAAAGAAACGCCATCTGATGCTGAAATTATCAGCCATCAGCTTATGTTACGCGCGGGTATGATCCGCAAACTAGCATCAGGATTATACACTTGGTTACCAAGTGGTTTAAAAGTACTACGTAAAGTAGAAAACATTGTTCGTGAAGAAATGAACAATGCTGGTGCAATTGAAATGTTAATGCCCATTATCCAGCCTGCCGACCTATGGCAAGAGTCTGGTCGTTGGGAGCAATTTGGCCCTGAGTTATTACGTATTAATGACCGCCATAACCGCCCTTTTGCGTTAGGTCCAACGCACGAAGAAGTAATAACTGAATTTGTTCGTAAAGAAATCAGCAGCTATAAGCAATTGCCAATAAACTTATACCAAATTCAAACTAAGGTACGTGATGAAGTGCGTCCTCGTTTTGGTGTAATGCGTGCACGCGAATTCACCATGAAAGATGCGTATTCTTTCCACTTAAGTGAAGAGTGTCTAAACGAGACTTACAAAAAAATGCACCAAGCATACTGTAATGTATTTGAGCGTTTAGGTTTAGATTACCGCCCAGTAATTGCTGATACCGGTTCAATTGGTGGTTCTGTTTCGCATGAATTCCACGTACTTGCTGAATCAGGAGAAGATGCTATTGCATTTAGTTCTGAGTCAGATTACGCAGCAAACATAGAAAAAGCGGAAGCGGTTGCACCAAGTATTGAACGCCCTGCGCCATCTAAAGAACTAAACCGTTTCGAAACGCCAAACGCAAAAACGATTGAAGAGTTAAAAGAGCAGCACGGTGTTAAACCACACCGCGGTGTTAAAACATTAATTGCTTATGGTGCACCTAATGAAAACGAAGAGCGTGGCTTAGTAGCCTTAGTTGTTCGTGGCGATCATGAACTAAATGAACTTAAAGCTGAAAAGCTTGCACTTGTTGACTCACCGCTTGAATTTGCAACTGAAGAAGACATTGTTAAGGCAATAGGTGCAAAACCTGGTTCGCTAGGTCCTGTTGGTCTAAATATGCCAATTATTGTCGACCGTTCAGCGGCTGTAATGGCTGATTTTGTTGCTGGTGCGAACGAAGATGGTGTTCACTACAGCGGCATTAACTTTGACCGCGACGTAACAAACTATGTTGTTGAAGATATTCGTAATGTTGTTGAAGGCGACGCAAGCCCATGTGGTAAAGGTGTTCTAAACATCAAACGCGGTATTGAAGTTGGTCATATTTTCCAATTAGGTACTAAGTACTCTGAAGCAATGAAAGCAGGTGTACTGGCTGAAAGCGGTAAAAACCAAATTATGACCATGGGTTGTTATGGTATTGGTGTATCACGTATCGTTGCAGCTGCAATTGAACAAAACCACGACCAATACGGTATCAAATGGCCAACTGCGCTTGCCCCGTTTGAGCTTGCAATTGTGCCAATGAACATGCACAAATCGCATCGCATTCCTGAGATTGCAGAAAAGCTATATGCAGATCTGCAAGCGGCTGGCATTGATGTGCTATTTGATGACCGTAAAGAGCGCCCTGGTGTAATGTTTAACGATATGGAGCTTGTTGGTGTACCACATACGCTTGTTATCGGCGAACGTAACCTAGACAATAATCAAGTTGAGTACAAAAACCGCATTACAGGCGAGAAAGAACTGATTGATTTAGACAAAGCTGTTGAAGTTTTACTAAATCATGTAAATGGTTAATCGCCATTTAATAGAAAAAGCCGTCTTATGACGGCTTTTTTGTTTTTCTCTTATTATGTCAGACCTACTTTAAATCTTACTATTGGGCTAAAAATAGCCTTGATTCCTTTACATCACTACACCGATTTTTCAGTTATCCGTTCTAATGAAAATGTCACTAATGCCCCGCCACTCGCTTGGTTTTTAAGCTCTAATTGCCCTTCATGGTTTTCGACAATTATGCGCGATAACATTAAACCAATACCATTACCTCTTTGTTTAGTTGTATAAAAAGCAGTAGTAGCATCTGCTAAATTTGAAAACCCAGGACCATTATCTGACACACAAAAGATAAGCTTTTCATGCTTTTCAAAAATTGTAAACTCGATATCAGGTGATGGTAATTGAGCTTCAAGTGCATTATTAATAAGATGACACAATACTTGTTTTATTTGGCTAACATCAAAATAACCATAAAGGTTTTCTTCACATAAAATGCTAATTACCGGGTAAATTTCGGCTATTTCATTACATAAATCACCACAGCTTTCGACTGATTTATTAGCTGAAGGTAATTTAGCAAGCGACACATAATTATCCATAAACGCTTTTAAGTAGTTAGCTCGTTCATTAATAAGCGTTAATCCTGTAGCGAAACTATCAACATCAATTTCATTCGAGAGCCGTTTATTTAGGCTGCGCGCTACTGTACCTATTGGCGCCAGTGTATTATTAATCTCGTGACTCAAGATACGTACGAATTTTTGTAATGCATCTTTTTCTTGTTGGTACAAAATAGAATCGAGCTGCTTTAACACTAACAAAGTAAAAGGTTCAGCGCCCATATAACAAATCGAATGCTCAATCAAAAATGTATGTTGTTTATCATTTATAGAGAGATTAACACGACCATTTTGGCTCTTATCTAATAAACCTTGATACCACTGCCAGCGACTATTTAGTACCTCATTGTTAAAGGTATTTTTTGCGTAATCATTTTCATAAATACACTGTGACTGATTAAATACCATCAGAGCAAAATCGACCTTTTCAATAATTTGTTTTAATAAGTCTTGTTGCTCTGCAAGTAATCTTTGGTCGTTTTGCATTGTTGTTGCAAGTGCATTTAGATGAGAAACAGTTGTACTTAGAGTACTATCTTGTGCTTCATTGGCTCTAATTGAATAATCACCTTGTCGTAAGGAAATTAATAAAGTATCAATAAGGTTAATGGTGTTTTGTTGCGCGACTCTATCGCGGTATGTTTCTATAAAAAACCAAAGAGTAATAATAAAATCAATAAGTAAAATAAGCGATACTGGATAATTATGTGTGATTAAAATTCCATTCACTAGCGCCAACAAAAGTAGGCTCGTTAACCATCGCCCTGAAAATAAAATCTTAAATTGCATCGTATTTTGTCATTTTTCGATACCAAGCACTACGCGACATACCTAAACTTTTGGCAGCTTTTGATGCATTGCCATTGAAGTATTCAAGTCGTGACAGCAACGCTTGTTCAATCACTTCATCGATACTGAGCGTCATATCAACTGTGTGATGTACATTTGATTTATGATTGCTTGTTGTAGAAGTTAACATTAAATCTTGAGCAGTTATTTGCTGTCCATTAACCATAAATATAACGCGCTCAATAATATGTTTCAGCTCCCTGACATTACCCGGGAAAGCATAGTTAAGTAGCGACTGTTCGGCGCACTGTGTTAGTGAAAAAGCAGGCTTATCGTATTGCTTACAAAATGATGTTAAAAACTGGTTTGATAACGGTAAAATATCCTCTTTACAAGATCTTAACGGAGGGATTTCAATTTCAACTGTGTTTAAGCGATAATACAAATCTTGACGAAAATCGCCATCCGCAATTGCATTTTCCAAGTTTGCATTGGTAGCAGAGATAATTCGTGCTGTATTCTCTAACACCTTGCTGCTACCAAGGGCTGTGTATATACGCTCTTCAAGCACATGTAACAATTTAGCTTGTGATTTCTTCGATAAATTAGCGATTTCATCTAAAAACAAGGTGCCATTTTCTGCTAGTGTAAACGCGCCTAAACGATCCTTATTTGCGTCAGTAAACGCCCCTTTTTTATGGCCAAACATTTCAGAGTTAAACAATTCATCGTTCAAAGCCCCCATATTGAGTGCGATAAAACTTGCCCCTGAGCGCTTAGAATGTTGATGTATATACTGCGCGTAATAGCTTTTACCAGTGCCATTTTCGCCCGTGAGCAGTATATTCATATCACTCTTCGCAAGATTTTCAAGTTGGCTCAAAACTTGTTGCTTTTGCGGGCTATATGCGTGTAAAGCTGATTGGTTTACTGTTGTACGTAGTTTTTCTTGGGTTAAACGTGCTAGTGCTTGTTTGTCCCGACGGGCGTTTAGCTGAAATTTTATAGCATGAGCTAAGCGTTCATCTTGCCACGGTTTTTCGATAAAATCGGCAGCGCCCGTGGTTAACGCTTTTACAGCCAAATCAAGCGTTGCCCAGCCCGTCATGACAATCACAGGCAACAGTGGGTCTAATTCTTTCAGTGCTTCAATTGCAGTTAAACCCTCAGCGCCACTAGTGGTATTTTGGCTAAAATTCATATCGAGCAGCACTAAATCGACATTGTTTTTGGTAACATAATCAAGCGCTGTATCAGGTGACAGCACTCCGTGACAAAGATACCCTTCGTCTTCTAAAAAAAACTTAAGACTCGCTTGAATATCAAGCGAGTCGTCAACAACTAAAATTGTTTTCAAGAAACCTTAATCCATTCTTAAACTTGTTGCAGGCTGCTGTTTAATAACGTGCCGTACTGGTACATATAATGCGAGACAAACCGCTGCAAGTACCACAACTACAGTCATTGCACCCGCCTCTAACATAATGTTAATTGGCACATTTCCTCTTAAAAAGCTTTCTGCAAGATAACATAGAATGCCAAACACTAACAACGACGTACCAATACCGTACAAAATATGCGTAATGTTCTTTTTAATAAATAACAGCATAATTTGACTATCTTTAGCACCAATCGCGCGGCGAATACCAATCTCATAACGGGATTTATTGATATTACTAATTCCCATTGCATAAATACCGATTAGCGATAGCGATAGAGCGAAACCACCTACCATTAAAAATACATAAATAATCGCTGCAAATGAATTGATCATGGATGTATAGTTATCGTAATGATCGAACATGTAATACATCGTTAAATCATGAGATAACTGCATCTTAACGCGATAGAAGTCCTCTAACGCTTCATTTGCCGTGTTATCGGTTAGTAATCGAATGTTAACACTGTCATCCATAAAATGAGTTTGGCGTAAACTAAAGTAAAGCTCATGGCTCGAGTCACCTGATACTCCGCTGATTTCATCTTTTGCAACGCCGACAATCTCAACACTTGGCCACATCGCGTCTTGCAACATTAGCTGTGACCCGAGCACATTTTTATTACCAAACAAAGCGTTAGCAAGTGACTTACTAATGATTACTACTGGTTTTGATTCACTGTTGTCATTGCTATTAAAATTTCGCCCAGTTAACAACTCACGTTCAAACAAATGTGACTCTGCACTAATACTGATAAACTTCTCATTATAAACATCACCATTTGGGTACAATACGTCAGCGTGTATATGCGAATCAAACACTACCGCGTCAATAATATTGCCTTGTTTTGAAAGTCCCGCCGCTAACGTATTTATTAGCGTTAATTGCTCGTCGTTGGTTAGCTCATCATTATTATCAAAATCTAGATAAACTGAGTAAACGCCTTTACTGAGCTCGCCATCGATATTCGTGGCAATTGAATACATCACATAGCCAACGGTACTTGCAATCATTAGCAAAAAACTCACCAATGATACTTGCACGCATAGTAAACGACGAGACATCAGTGTGGTTTCTTTACCCGTTGCGCCTCGTGTACCATCGCGCAGTACATTGTTAATATTAAACTTTGCCGATTTATATGCCGGTAGTAACACGGCAAATGTAAAAATAATGGCTAATAGTAAAAGCGAGACTAAAACTGTTTGCATATTTAAATGCCAATACCACCAATACGGCATTTTTCCGCCAAACATTACATTCATGTAAAAATTCAGTATTTCCAGTCCTAACGACGTAAAGATCAAGGTAAATACCCAACTAACGATGCAATATATTAAACCTTCTGTGACATGCTGCTGGATCACGCGCTTTTGTGTTGCCCCGATTGCAGCGCGAATAGCAGACTCCTTTTGCTTTTCCATAATTTTCGCAAACAGTAAGTTGCCAATATTCACCCCTGAAATAAACAGTACAATCACAATACCAAACACAAACAAACTGAATACGAATACGGCTTCGCCATCAGTATTGAGTTCAACCAAGGTGAGTGATTCAATACGCACACCCTGCCCGGTTTGTTTATCACTGTCACTTACCTGATCTTTAATTGCATTGTAGAAATAATGAGAGATTTGCGTTTCGAAGGTGCGTTCAAATTCAGTGCTTGGCAGCTTATAAAGAATATCGATACCATCATCAGGCTTCATATTCGCTTGCTTTAGAGGCAACCAAATCTTTGAAAAAATCGGAAAATGATTACGCTTTTCCATTACGCCAACAATAGTATGCGGCTTACCTGCCACGTTTAACTGTTTACCGAGAATAGCGGTATCACCCTGAAATAGTTGCTGCCATACGATATGTGAAATCACTACCACATTGGGCGCATTATTGCTGTAATCGACGTTCTTAAAGCCTCGTCCAAGCACAGGTTCTTGTCCTAAAAACTTAAAAAATGATGGGTCAACATAGGACGCTCGAAAATGCTTACCATAATGTTGCGTGCTTAACCATAAACTGCTGCGCTTAATGGTGATCCAGCTATCAAGCGCATTGACCTCATCCAGTTGTTTAAAGCTATCTAACATCGAATAAGTAAATTCTCGTTGCGATGTTAACGAATTCCATACCTTTAAGATCCGAATGTCTTCTTTGTTGTGATTAAAACTTGAGTGCGAAAACGCGATGGTGTGAATAAAGTTAAACCCTATCAATGAAATGGTTAAGCTACCTACCATAATAAAGATCATTAACAGTGAAAAACGCAGTGATTTAACAATATTGCGCAGCGCATAGCGAAAGTCTAATAACAGCCCCATAGCTTATACCTCTAAAGCCACTGAAGTATTAGTAACAGAGGTTTTCTGTTTATCACGCACAATTGCACCGTCTAACATGTGCAACGTACGACTGGCATAATGCGTAGACTCTACATCGTGGGTTACCATACAAATTGTTTTACCTGAAAGGTGTAAATCTTTTAGTAACTGCAGCACTTGTTGCGCATTTTTTGAATCTAAGTTACCTGTAGGTTCATCCGCTAAGATTAAATCAGGTTCGTTAATGAGTGCACGGGCAACTGCAACACGTTGCTGCTGACCGCCTGATAACTGTGAAGGAAAGTGATTAATGCGATTTTCTAGGTCAACTAACATTAACGCCTTACGCGCTTTTTCTATCATCTCTTGCTCAGAGAAACCACCAATATACGTCAGTGGCAACATCACATTTTCGAGTACATTTAAGTCACTTATCAGGTTAAATGCCTGAAAGATAAAACCAATATGATTAGCGCGAATATGCGCGCGTTGATCAGAACTTAAATTAACCGCTTGTTTGCAGCTAATGCTGTAGTCGCCTGCTGTTGGCTCATCAATCAGCCCTAACACAGAAAGTAACGTCGACTTTCCACAACCAGAAGGCCCTGTGATCGCCACAAATTCCCCTTGGTTAACCACTAGATTAATGCCATTAAGTGCTTGCGTTGCAATTTCATCGGTTTTAAATAATTTTTCTATGTTTTTTAAAGTGATAACTGGGTTCATTTTAATTTCCTTCTAGCGTACAAGCACTTGCGTGTCGTTGGTGTATTTTTCCATATCTGAAATAATAATTTCTTGGTCGATTGTTAGCCCTGTTACAACCTCAATATAATTCACAGAGCGTTTACCAAATGTTACCGCTTGTTTGGTTGCAAGATGCTTTTCCAACACAAATACATTGTTTGTGCTTTCGGCAATGGCGTTACGCGGTAGTGCAACAAATAGTGTGTGTGTTTTAAAGCTAGTGTTAATAATGCCTTCAATATTGAGTTTATCGCGCGCTTCTGACGGAATTGCATCAATTAATGAAAGCTCAACTTCGACATGGCCGTTGTTCACTTTTGGCGATACGCGAGTGACTTTTGCATCTAAACGAGAAGTATAGGTATCGATTGTAGCCTGCTGGCCTACTTTAACGTTGGGTGCATCGAGTTCTGCTACATTTATTTTGGCAATCAGTTTGGTTTGATCCGCTACTTCAGCAACTGAGCCTGTGCTTGCCAGCTGTGTGCCGAGCTCAACAAACACATCTTGAATTTGCCCAGTAATTGGTGATATCACATCTAACTGAGAAATATGTTGGCTAAGCAAACTAATTTCAGACATTAAGCTTTGTTGCTCTGCTTGTTGCGCATTTTGTTTTGCAGCGAGTATTTCTTTTTGCGTCGCCACTTTCGCTTTTTGTAACGCAAGTTGCTTTAAACCGCGCTTTACAGTAAATTCGCTGCGCTGATGTTCAAGTTTCGAAATGGTGCTATTACCTTGTGCGATTAAGGTTGCCTGCGCTTGCCACTCCATTGTATTGGCTTTGTGCGCAAGGTCGGCATCATGGTAGGCGGTTTCAGCTTCTTGAAGATATGCTTTTTGCTGTGCCAACTCCGCTTTGTGTTGCGCAACCATTTTAAGTAAAAGGCTATTTTTTTGAATGAGTGTCTCTTTGATTTGCGGGTTGTCTAAACGCGCAATAATGTCGCCTCGTTCAACATATTCACCCGGTTTAACCAACACTTCAACAACCTTGCCGCCTGCATTTGTCGTTATCAAATGACGTTTTTCAAGTGCTAGACTGCCCAGCCCTTTTACATCTATCGCAAAATCGCCCTGTTTAACTTTTGCGACCAAGATTTCGTCTCGTTTAACTAAATTAGAGGCATTTTGAGTGTAATTTCGCACCAGCATAACAGAGCTAAGTAATAAGCAAGATCCAACTAGATAGAATAATCTCTTTTTTAGCTTTTTAGGGCGGTTATCAATTTTTATATCCATAAAGCGTATTCCTATAAGGTTTATGCTTTAGGTATTACAATTTTCGCGCCAAAAATAAAAACCTAATATTTCAATAACTTTACTTTTAAAGACGATGCAGCACAATAAAAAGTGTCTCACTTTCGACACATAAAACATTTCCAATATGTGTCGTTATCGCAACACAATCAATAGACAATTCGTATTCCACAGGCATAAAAAAAACCGGCATATCGCCGGTTTTTAATATTATTAACTGTTATGCAGTAATAACTTCTAAGCCGCCCATGTATGGACGAAGTACTTCTGGAACCACTACCGAGCCATCAGCTTGCTGGTAATTCTCTAGAATTGCTACGAGTGTACGACCAACTGCTAAACCTGAACCATTTAGTGTGTGCAGTAACTCAGGCTTTTTCTCACCTTGACGACGGAAACGTGCTTGCATACGGCGTGCTTGGAAATCTTGCATGTTTGAACAGCTTGAAATTTCACGGTACGTATCTTGCGCTGGTAACCATACTTCTAAGTCGTATGTTTTGCTTGCACCAAAGCCCATATCGCCTGTACATAAAATTACTTTACGGTAAGGCAATTCAAGTGCTTGAAGAATACCTTCAGCATGGTTAGTTAGCTCTTCTAGCGCTTGCATTGAATCTTCAGGTTTAACTAGCTGTACTAATTCAACTTTATCAAACTGGTGCTGACGAATTAGACCTCGTGTGTCACGGCCATAACTACCTGCTTCACTACGGAAACACGGCGTATGCGCAGTCATTTTTAATGGTAATTCAGCTTCATCAAAAATAACATCACGACCAAGATTCGTTAGCGGTACTTCAGCTGTAGGAATTAGGCTAAAACCATCGTTATGTTCGCTGATTGCTTCAGTGTGGAAAAGATCTTCAGCAAATTTTGGTAACTGACCTGTGCCATATAAGCTGTCTTTATTTACTAAGTACGGTACATACATTTCAGTATAACCGTTTGTATCTGTGTGCGTATCAAGCATAAATTGCACAAGCGCACGGTGCATACGTGCTACTTTGCCACGCATTACAGTAAAGCGTGCGCCAGAGAGCTTAACACCTGCTTCAAAATCTAACCCTTTTGCTAGGCCTTCGCCTAAATCAACGTGATCTTTTACTTCAAAATCATATTGTTTTGGCTCGCCCCATTTAACAACTTCAACGTTATCGTTTTCATCGTTGCCAAATGGCACCTCTGGGTCTGGTAAGTTTGGAATGGTTGCAGCAATGGCATTTAACTCAGCAAGAATTTCGTCTTGTTCTTTTTTAGCAGCGTCTAATTCATCACCTAATGAACCAACAGCGGCTAATAACGGCTCAATGTCTTCGCCTTTCGCTTTTGCTTGACCGATTGCTTTGGAACGTGTGTTACGCTCATTTTGTAATTCTTGTGTTTTAACTTGTAGTGCCTTACGCTTTTCTTCAAGCGCTTGAATTTCAGCTACATTTAATTCAAAACCACGGCCTTTTAGGCGCTCTGCGGCTTCTTCGATATCTTGACGTAAAAATCGTGGGTCTAACATTCTTTTTTAACCTTTTTGCATTGCTAACTGCATACCTAAATAGGCAACAAAAACACAACCAATTACATTTAAAAATACATTGAGCGTTGCTTTCAACCATTGTCCTTGTTGTAACAACAAAAGTGTGTCCAACGAGAAAGTTGAAAATGTTGTTAATGCCCCTAAAAAGCCAATGCCAATAAGCGATTTGGCAGGATTAACAACAATTAATTCTTTTTCTAATAGGCCGTATAACACGCCTAACATTAATGAACCGAGAATATTAACTGTCAGGGTTGCAAAAGGGAATCCCTTTCCTAAAAGTTTTATCATTGATTCGCTAATAAAATACCTCAAACAGGCGCCTGTTGCACCGCCCATTGCAACATAAATATAAAGTTTAATCCCTGTCATAACGTTTCCTTGAAGACAGCGAGTCTTGCTCTAGTAAAAAATCGAGTTTAGCTTTAATTTTTTGTTCTAAACCGCGCTCTGTTGGCGAGTAATATTTTCTATCGGCTATTTCTTCGGGTAAATATTTTTCACCAGCCGCATAGGCACCTGGTTCGTCATGGGCGTAACGATATTCTGCACCGTAGCCCAAATCCTTCATGAGATTGGTTGGCGCATTACGAAGATGATGTGGTACTTCAAAACTCGGTTCATTAGCAATGTCTTGTTTGGCTTGTTTAAACGCTGTGTAGACTGCGTTACTTTTTGGCGCACAGGCAAGGTAAATAGCTGCTTGCGCGAGCGCGCGCTCGCCTTCTGAAGGACCTACACGGTGATAAATATCCCATGCATTTAAGGCAACTTGCATTGCTCGCGGATCGGCATTACCAATATCTTCGGTGGCAATGGCTAGTAGTCGTCTACCAACGTATAGCGGGTCACCGCCACCTGCCAAAATACGGCAAAGCCAATAAAGTGCACCATCAGGGCTAGAGCCTCGTACCGACTTATGAAATGCTGAAATTAAATCGTAGTATAAATCGCCGCCCTTATCATATTTTGCAATATGTGCAGGCAATACTTGCGCAAGTACGTCATCGGTTACACTGTATTTATCATTTTGTTGATCGGCCATATCAATGGCTTGCTCAAGTAAGTTAAGCGTGCGCCTAGCATCACCATCCCCTGCAAGTGCCAACTTTTCAATCGCTGCATCATCGATTTCTATATGTTTTTGCTGTAACTGTTCGTCGTTTTTAAGTGCACTGTGAATTGCCTGAATTAAGTCCTGTTGTTCAAGTGCTTTTAGTTGATATACACGTGCGCGTGATAAAATTGCATTATTTAACGAAAACGAGGGATTCTCAGTTGTGGCACCAATAAAAATAAAAGTACCATCTTCAATGTGTGGTAAGAATGCATCTTGCTGCGATTTATTAAAACGATGTACTTCGTCTATAAATAACAGTGTACGCTGACCTTGCATTGCTAAATGATCTTTTGCATTTGCAACACTTTCGCGAATTTCTTTTACGCCCGAAGTGACAGCAGAAAGACGGATCACATGTGCATCTGCATGATGGGCAATCACCTCTGCAAGTGTAGTTTTGCCAACGCCCGGTGGCCCCCATAAAATAAGGCTGTGACAGCGACCTGCCAAAATCGCATTATAAAGTGGAGAGCCTTCATGCAATAAATGCTTTTGGCCAATATATTGCGCTAAGGTATTTGGCCGCATGCGCGCTGCAAGAGGCCGTATATCCGGTGCAAATGAAAAACTTAAATTACTCACCTTGGCTTTGATCGTCCACTAATACGTCAGCTGGAATAGTAAATTTAAAAAATGAATCGTCAATTGGCTGGTTTAGTTGTTGTTTAGAGAAAACATAAACAGACGTCTGCCCAGTATTGTCGAATACTTTCATTGACGTAAGTAAGTCATCTGAAAACGTCAATTCTAGGCGTTCAACTTGACTTTGCCCATCGGTGTTTGGCGTTATCACAAACACATTTTCTGCATTATTAACCGAGTAGTTATGCCATAAATTGTCATCGCTAGATGTAAGCAAAGCAAAGGGGGTGTTATCTATCAATTGCTTGCTATTTAAAATAGTGACTTGCTCTGCAAATTCATCGTAATAAAACGTTTTAGTACCGTCAGACACCAGCAATGTTTCATCCGGTGAAGTTTGTTTCCAATAGAGTTTTTCAGGTCGATTTATTTTTAAAACACCTGCACCTTGCATAATCTCAGCACCGGTATTATCAAATACTTTTTGGCTGAAATCCGCTTGCAGATTTTCAAGTAGCGTTAAACGGGTTTTTAAATCAGTTTGTGCTTCAGTAAGTTCAAACGCCGTTTTATTAGTGGCTTGCTGAGCTTCATTTAAGCTTTCTGTTGCCGCATTTGTATTTAGCGTACAACACGCAAAACCAAAAGCGAAAACATAAGGTAATTTTTTAATCATATTATCCTGCATTATTCGGGACTATTACTTCTCGCGTACCGTTATGACCAGGCGCTGATACAATGCCTGACATTTCCATCTGCTCTACTAAGCGTGCTGCGCGGTTATAACCAACACGTAATTTACGTTGCACACTTGAAACAGACGCACGACGGCTTTCGATTACAAACGCTACGGCTTCATCGTATAGTGGATCAGCTTCTTCATCGCTTTCTGCTGTCTCACCTGGCAGTAAGACATCTTCAACTGCTTCTCCGTTCAGTATTTCGTCGACATAATTTGGTTTGCCACGTGCTTTCCAATCATTTACTACCGCATGCACTTCATGATCGTCAACAAAGGCACCATGCACACGAATTGGCACGCTAGTGCCTGGCGGTAAGTAAAGCATGTCACCCATACCTAATAAATGCTCTGCACCTTGTTGGTCCAAAATCGTACGAGAATCAATTTTACTTGATACTTGAAACGCCATTCGAGTTGGAATATTCGCTTTAATCAAACCCGTAATTACATCTACTGACGGACGCTGAGTTGCTAGTACTAAATGAATACCCGCAGCACGTGCCTTTTGTGCAATACGTGCAATTAATTCTTCTACTTTTTTACCAACAATCATCATCATGTCAGCAAATTCATCAATTACTACCACGATAGCTGGCAGTTTACCTAACTCAGGGGCTTCTGTTTCCATGCCATCGGTATCTTTCCAAAGTGGATCGCGAATCGGATCGCCCGCTTCAATAGCATCAAGCACTTTTTGGTTATAGCCCTTTAAGTTTCTTACGCCTAATGCTGACATTAACTTGTAGCGACGCTCCATTTCACCAACACACCAACGAAGTGCATTGGCTGCTTCTTTCATATCAGTCACAACTTCGCAAAGTAAGTGTGGAATGCCTTCATACACTGAAAGTTCAAGCATTTTAGGGTCAATCATGATCATGCGAACATCATCAGGTGTTGACTTAAATAACAATGATAAAATCATCACGTTTACACCAACAGATTTACCTGAACCTGTGGTACCTGCAACCAGTAAATGGGGCATTTTTGCAAGGTCGGCAACAACTGGTACGCCCGCGATATCTTTACCAAGCACCATGGCTAAGTCTGAAGGGTTATCAGAGAACTTCTTCGCCCCAATAACTTCTGATAAACGCACTACTTCACGGTGTTGGTTTGGCAGCTCAATACCTACATACGTTTTTCCAGGAATAACTTCAACAACTCGAACACTGATAGCTGAAAGAGAGCGTGCTAAGTCTTTTGCTAAGCCGCTAATTTTTGCAACTTTAATACCTGGTGCTAAATCTAGCTCAAAACGCGTAACAACAGGCCCTGGGTACACACCCACTACTTGCGCTTGAACACCGAAATCTAGTAGTTTCGCTTCAACCAAACGCGATACTGCTTCAAGCTCTTCCTTTGTGATTGGATTTTCTTTTTTGTCAGGTCTGTCTAATAGATCTAACGTTGGCATTGGATGTGCCGGCGGCGCTGCTTCTAATAATTCTTCAAATTGCTCTTTTGCCGATTTTGGTTTTACGTACGTCGATTTACGCGTTTCTTGTGGCACTTCTGTTATTGGAGCAGAAGTATTCTGTGGTGAAGTTAGATTTTGTGGCTCAGCATTCGCTTGTGGTTCGAGCGTACTTAAATAATCCTCTGAAACAGGAGTGTTTGATGTTAGTTCTTTATCGTCGTCAAACGGAATATCATCAAGTGCTGAAAAGCTAAGGTCATCACTTATCATTTCATCAAACTCAGCCAATGCTGGGTGCGTTTGGTTAGCCTCTTTTGATGTATCAATTGGCTCATCAGCCACTAAATCTGAATCTACAGGCATTTCCCCAAATGTAGGTTCAATCTCACGACTTGGTTCAAATGAGTTAGTTAGTTCAGTGATTTCTTGCTCAAGCGTACTTTTTATTTCAGGTAATTCATCTACATGATAACTCACTTGCTTTGGTGTTTGTTGAGCTGATTCATTAGAAAGCGATTTGCTTGTTGGCATTGATGCTTCTTTGGTTTTAATTCTTTGTAGCAACGATTTAAACGAGACAAAGCCGTTCATTGCAAAACGCCCTATTTGGTCAACAAATTGGACCCAAGATACCCCTGTCAATAACGTTAAACTTGAAAAGAAGAAACACAGTAAAATGATACTTGTACCAGTAAAATTAAACGTAGGCAGCATTGCATTAGCAAAAACATCACCAATCACACCACCTGATGAAAACTCATAGAAGTCGTCAAAATTAATACTGCTAATTGCAGTGGATGAAATAACAAATAGAACTAAACCAACAACACGCAGTGAAAGGGTTAAATAATCGAGCTTAAAGACTTGATGTGTTTTTTTGAAAAGTAAATAACCAATGCCTTGAATAATGACAGGCGCTATCAGTGCTAACCAACCAAAGCTAAAATAAAGTAAATCTGCCGTCCAAGCACCTGCCGTGCCAGTCAGGTTTTTAACTTTAATATAATCACCTGTCTGCGACCAAGAAGGGTCAACAGGGTCAAATGTTAATAAAGCAACTAAAACAAACGCTGCAAGTGCAGTTGTTAAAATAAGGCCTGCTTCTAATAATCTTTGAACACCGTTCAGGCGCATTACAACTCCCCTTTTTATTATTCTTTACTTCCCGCTATTTGCACTGTGGTTGGTTAAATGAAAACACAAAAAATAAATAGCTTGGTTATTCTATTACTATGGGGCTACTTTTAGAAGCGAAACATCGTCACTTTTAACCTCTTCCATCACTACATAAGTACGACTTTCTGAAACCGCAGGTAAACGCAGTAGAATATCCCCTAATAAGTCACGATATGCAGTCATATCTGCTACACGAGTTTTAAGTAAAAAATCAAAATTACCGGATACTAAATGACATTCCAAGATTTCATCGTGTGTTTTTACTGCTTTGCTAAAATCTTCGAATACATCAGGAGATGTTTTGGTAAGCGTTATTTCAACGTAAACCAACAGAGCCGCACCAATTTTTTTAGGATCAATTATCGCTTTATAGCCTTTGATGTACCCTTCCCTTTCAAGCTTTTTAACACGCTCTAAACAGGGTGTTGCACTTAAACCGATACGTCTTGCTAACTCGACATTTGAAATTCTGCCATCTTTTTGTAATTCGACTATTATCTTCTTATCAATACGATCTAACACTAGCTTAACCAAATTAGTTTTTTATACTTTTAATTTAAATTGTACAGTTAGTTACTCCACCATTTCAATAAAATAAAGTTACATCAACTAATTTAACCTAGATATAATAGTGTTATCTAATACCACAGTTCAAAGTAAGGTGAATTTATGATTATCGGTGTACCTAAAGAAATTAAAAACCACGAATATCGTGTAGGTATGGTTCCGGCAAGTGTTCGTGAGTTAGTTAACCACGGTCACAGTGTATTTGTTGAAGCAAACGCAGGTATTGGTATTGGCTTCACAAATGAAGACTATGAGGCAGCAGGTGCAGAAATCCTAAATACTGCTGAAGAAGTTTTCGCAAAAGCAGACATGATTGTTAAGGTGAAAGAGCCGCAAGCAGTTGAACGTGCAATGTTACGTGAAGACCAAATTCTATTCACTTACTTACACTTAGCACCAGATCTTCCGCAAACTGAAGATCTTATTAAGTCTAAGGCAATTTGTATTGCTTACGAAACAGTAACAGATGCGCGTGGTGGTTTACCACTTCTTGCACCAATGTCAGAAGTTGCTGGCCGTATGTCAATTCAAGCAGGTGCACAAGCGCTTGAGAAATCAAACGCAGGTCGCGGTATGCTTCTAGGTGGCGTTCCAGGTGTTGAGCCTGCGAAAGTTGTTGTTATTGGTGCCGGTATGGTTGGTAACAACGCTGCTCAAATGGCTGTAGGCATGGGCGCTGACGTTGTTGTTCTTGACCGTAACGTTGATGTTTTACGTCGTGTTGATGCACAGTTTGGTAACCGTGTTAAAGCTGTTTACTCAACTGCGGATGCACTTGAAAAGCACGTTTTAGAAGCAGACCTTGTAATTGGTGGTGTTCTAATTCCTGGTGCAGCGGCACCAAAGCTTGTTACAGCTGACCACATCAAACGTATGAAGCCTGGCTCTGCAATTGTTGACGTGGCAATCGACCAAGGTGGTTGTATTGAAACATCTAAAGCAACAACGCACGCTGAACCTACTTTCATCGTTGATGACGTTGTTCACTACTGTGTAGCTAACATGCCAGGTGCGGTTCCACGTACTTCTACATTTGCACTTAACAATGCAACATTACCATACATCATCAAGCTTGCTAACAAAGGCTACAAAGCGGCATTACTTGAAGACTCACACTTCATGAATGGCTTAAATGTATTCAAAGGCAAAGTAACGTGTAAAGAAGTTGCTGAAGGCTTTGGTATGGAATACGTATCACCTGTAGACGCTTTAAACAGCTAATTAAGCTACAGAAATGAATAAAAGCAGCGTAAGCTGCTTTTATTCATTTCTAAAATAACCAATTAAAAATTAAATAAAACGTTTGATAATAAAATCAACTTTCACACGCTTTGCTTGGCCTAATAACTTTGCCACAGGCTCAGGGTAATCACTCATTGTTTCTAATTCTTTATAACTATTTAACTTAGTACAATGGGTTAAGATTTGTTGTTTTTCTTGCTCAAGTTGCTCGGTTAATAGCCCTTGGCTATCATCAAATAAAATACCATTTTCGATATCCAAACCCCACGCTCGTGGGTTTAAATTATGGCCGGTCATCATTTGATAACGATTATCGACACTAATCCCTTTTAAATGAAATGAGTTTGTTTCGTGTCGCCACAAATGTACATTGAGTAAACCCGCTTGCACATACTTGTCATTTAATTTCAAAAATTTAGCTAAAATTGTTTCGTAAAGGTAAGGTAATGCGCCTATTTTACTAAACGGCTTATCAGGCGAGATATAAAAATCATTAGCTGTTTTATCACCAACAACGATAGTTACTTTTAAGCCTTGCTTTAACTTCTTTCTTAATACTCTCAAAAGTGGCGCTGGGAAATTAAAGTACGGGGTATAAAGTACTAATTCTTTTTCGCCTAATTCAAATAGATTTTTTATCGCGCGGTTAAGCATATTGCCACGTCGACCAAAACCTAAAAATAAGAAGCTATCTATGTCACCTAATTGTGATGTGTTATTGCTTGGATATTTTGCTCGTTTTAGCGACTTCATTAATGCTTTGTGGTCTGATTTACACTCAGCTAATTTTTTGATTGGACGCTGATCAAGGCGAATAACCGCTTTAGATGCGATTAATTCATCATCTATAAACTGGGTAAATGCATTTGCTAAGGCATTATTATGAATAGTGAAGTAACGGTCAAGACGATAACGGTCTTGGTATTGTAAGTAAACATTATTAAGGCTTGCACCGCTATATAAAACGGTATCATCAATTACCATGCCTTTAAGGTGTAATACACCAAACACTTCTTTGCCTTTTACTGGCACACCAAACACCCGAACATTATTTTGATGTGTTTGATGTTCTTTTAAATAAAGTGCTGCATTACCTTCACTTGTGGCTTCACCAATAAGACCACGTTGTGCACGATGATAATCAACTAAGATATCAACACGTAAATTTGGCTTTCCATTGGATGCCTCGTGCAGTGCAGATAAAATTTCACGCCCTGCTTCATCGTCTTGTAAATACAGCGCTGTAATAATAATACGCTTTTGAGCAGCCTTAATTAATGATAGTAATTGTGCTCGATAAGAAGCCGCATCAAGCAAAATGGAGATTTGCTCACTTTCAAGTTTAAAGCTTGGCTCTTTTTGCCAAAAATCCAAACGCACGCTGTTATCCTATAGCATTATTCTTTTGTAAAAGCGTCAACATAACAAATTATTAGATTAAACGCACAATTTTTGAGAGAAAGTTTTGCTAAGTGGCTAAATTTACAACGGGTGTTACGTAAAATTGACGCTTCGTTAAACTTGGTAATATCAAATTCCTTAAAAAAATTTACATCTGCCTTGTTTTCAATAGAATCAACCGCATTAATTAGCAATAGCAGTATTAATTAGGAAATGCGATGAGCGCAAGCAAACACAGTAAATTACTTATTTTAGGTTCGGGCCCTGCAGGTTATACAGCCGCAGTTTACGCAGCGCGAGCTAACTTAAACCCTGTTTTAATTACAGGTATGCAACAAGGTGGTCAGCTGACTACAACTACAGAAGTTGAGAACTGGCCTGGTGACGCACACGGCTTAACAGGCCCAGCATTAATGGAGCGCATGAAAGAGCATGCGGAGCGTTTCGAAACGGAAATCATTTTTGACCATATTCATACCGTAGATGTAAATAATCGTCCATTTACACTTACAGGAGATTCAGGCACTTATACTTGTGATGCCCTTATCATTGCAACAGGTGCTTCTGCCCGTTACTTAGGTCTAGATTCTGAAGAAGCGTTCAAAGGCCGCGGTGTTTCAGCATGTGCGACATGTGATGGATTCTTCTACCGCAATCAAAAAGTTGCAGTTGTTGGTGGTGGTAACACGGCTGTTGAAGAAGCACTTTATCTTTCAAACATTGCATCTGAAGTTCATTTAGTTCACCGCCGTGATACTTTCCGCAGTGAAAAGATCTTAACAGATCGTTTAATGGACAAAGTTGAAAACGGTAATATTACCCTGCACTTAAACCAAACACTTGATGAAGTACTTGGTGATGATATGGGTGTAACTGGTTTACGTACTAAATCTACTACAGACGAAAGCACCAATGAGCTAGATGTTTCAGGTGTATTCATCGCTATCGGTCACTCACCAAACACCAGCATGTTTGAAGGCCAGCTTGAAATGAAAGATGGCTATCTAGTAGTTGAGTCTGGTTTAAATGGCAACGCTACACAAACCAGCGTTAAGGGTGTTTTCGCAGCAGGTGATGTTAGCGATCATATCTATCGTCAAGCAATTACCTCTGCGGGTACCGGTTGTATGGCAGCACTTGATGCCGAGCGCTACCTAGACAATCTGAAGTAAAATTCGTTAAACTCAAGGCTGCAATTAACGCAGCCTTTTTTATGACAGCACAACTCACAATACTCGATCCTATATCTACAGACTTTCCCCCAGCGGATTTCGCATTAAGCGAACCAGATGGCCTGCTCGCAATTGGTGGTGACTTATCATTGTCACGTTTAATTTCAGCTTATAAAAACGGTATTTTCCCTTGGTTTAATCAAGGTGAGCCTATAATGTGGTGGAGCCCGAGTAGCCGAGCTGTACTAAATATTGGTGAAATAAATATCAGCCGAAGCCTTCGTAAATTAGCAAGACAAAATAAGTACTCTGTAAGCGTTAACAATAATTTTAGCCAAGTCATTCATAACTGTATAAAGCAACGGGAAGATCAGGAAGGCACCTGGATCACCAATGAAATGAAATCTGCTTATATCGCTCTGCATAAAGCAGGCTTTGCACACAGTATTGAAGTTTATAATTGTCATCAAGAATTAGTTGGTGGGCTGTATGGCATAATGGTTAATCACGTCTTTTGTGGTGAATCGATGTTTCACTTTGAAAGTAATTGTTCCAAACTTGCTTTTTGGGCATTGCACAACCATTTAAAAAATAATGGCGTTTCATTGATTGATTGCCAACTCGAAAATCTTCATTTAACGTCTTTAGGCGTCACAACAATTTCAAGAAAAGAATTTTTAGCTAAACTTAAAGAAAGTAAGCAAAAAGAAATTAATGTTTCTATGTGGCAAAGCCAACAACTATTGGAAGTTTATGACTGAGCATATGCCCGTAAAACTTGGGATCAGCCAACAATTCCCTTGCAGTTATATAGATAACGAACAAGAGCGACTATTGGTGGTTCTGGATCATGATTTTTATACACAGCAAAAGTTCGAATATTTATTAGCCTTGGGATTTCGGCGTTCGAGTGATCAAATTTACCGCCCTCACTGCCCAAGTTGTTCGGCTTGTAAAGCCATTCGCTTAGAAGTTTCTAAGTTTTGCCCTAGTAAATCACAAAGACGGATCCTGAACAAAGGCAAAGAATTTGATGTAAAAATCAGTGAGCATAGTAAAAATACTTATTACACTTTATATGAAAAGTATATTCACCTGCGACATCATGATGGGGCAATGTTTCCGCCAACACTTGAACAATATGAAAGTTTTTTGACTTGTAGTTGGTTAAACATTAATTATCTAGAGCTCTGGCATCAAGATCAACTCATTGCAGTTGCGGTAACTGATACGCTTTTTGAATCTTTATCAGCTGTTTATACTTTTTTTGATCCAGAATATGAACATTATAGTTTGGGCACTATGATGATTTTAAAGCAAATTGAACTTGCCATTCAACTCAATAAACGATTTTTGTACCTTGGCTACCAAATTGATGCATGTCGTAAAATGAATTACAAAACTAAATTTAAACCCTACCAAAAACTGAATAACAATGTTTGGCAATTAGAAATTAAAAATTAAGGTGAAATGCTAATGATCACTTTACATATGCACTGGATTTCGGCAAAATCTGCAGCTTTAAAGAATACAACTGAGGTTATACGCTCAATATGGCGAAAGAAGACGTAATTGAAATGCAAGGCAC
>NZ_JBFKMX010000062.1:0-21865 GCF_041629635.1 Pseudoalteromonas sp.
CGGATTCAGATGTTCTAGATGTTATGACAAAGTTACATAAAAGGTAATGATCATGGCTCTTTTGGAAATGCAGCACACGCTGAAATTTGTATCATTAAATTTACACAAGTGTATACAAAAAAAGACAGCCTTACAAATAAAAGAATTAAAGACCACCACGATGTACACTAGCTCTTACAAAAGTACGATTGATGAACTTATTGCTTTGTTAATGAAGTGTTTTATAAATTTAAAACGCGTACTTTTTTGAAAAAAGAGACGCTTTGCGTCTCTTAACTTAGCCACATGTAAAGATAATTTAACTAGATTTGCTCAAGCGCTTGTGCTAAATCAGCAATAATATCGTCAGCTTCTTCAAGACCAACGGAAATACGCACAAGTCCATCTGAAATACCCGCAGCTAATCGTTCCTCTTGTGTGTAGGGCGAATGCGTCATTGATGCTGGATGTTGAATAAGGGTTTCAGCATCACCTAAGCTTACAGCTAAAGTACACAGCTTAGTTGCATTGATAAACTGCGCTCCCATTTCAAGTGTGCCTTTTAATTCAAACGCAATTACCCCCCCAGCCGCTTTCATTTGCGTGCCAATAAATTTGTTACCTGGGTGAGATGTCAAACCTGGATAATACACTTTCTCAATTTTTTCGTGCTCTGCTAAAAACTCAGCCACTTTTTGTGCATTACTGCAGTGTCTTTCCATGCGAACACTCAGTGTTTTCATACCACGTATAATTAACCAAGCATCGTGCGGACTAATAGTTGCGCCAATATCCTTTAATACAGTCAGTTTGATTGTTTCAATGTGTTCTTTACTACCACACACTAGGCCTGCAACCACATCGCCATGACCATTTAAGTATTTGGTTGCACTGTGCAGCACTATATCAATGCCAAAGTGCTTTGGTTTTTGCAGAAGTGGTGTCATAAAGGTATTATCAATCACTGAAATTAAATTATTGCGTTTGGCAAAATCACCAATAAAGGCAAGGTCAATCACCACAAGGTTTGGGTTGATTGGGGTTTCAGCGAAGATTATTTTGGTATTTGATTTTAGTGCTTTTTCAACAGCGCTATGATCTTCCATATCAACAAACGTTACTTCAATACCAAACTTTGGTAACATGTGCGAAAACAACGCAAAAGTACAACCATATACCGCTTTAGAGGCAATTAGATGATCGCCCTTTTCTAAAAAGCTAAGCACTGACGCAGAGACTGCTCCCATGCCCGTCGCTGTGGCTGCGCCATCTTCCATTTCTTCTAATGCCGCTATTTTAAGTTCTAATTCACGCGTAGTTGGGTTGCCAAGGCGCGAATAAATATAGCCAGCTTCTTCGCCGGCAAAACGTGCAGCGCCTTGGGCAGCATTGTCAAAAACAAATGTTGATGATTGATAAATTGGGGTGCTTAAAGGGCCATGGGCATGATCATGTTGTTTGCCACCATGGATACATAAGCTGTTATCTGAAAGTTGTGATTTCATACTGCTTGCTTAAATTGTAGTCATAATTATTAATTACATAATTAATGCACAACTGAAAAAACAACAAGCACGCTAGATTGTTAGATGGCTAAAATTGTATACAAAAGCCCAAAAATTCGTAAAGTTTATTTGCCACTTTGGCTATTGTCTTTAGTTTTAACGCTGTCGATTGCAAGTTTAACGCATGATGTTAACAAATTTTTCTTGCTAGGTAAGCCAGGTAACGGACGGCTTAATTCCATTGCTTTATATCCAATACGTGCGGTAAAGATACTTACACTCACCCCTTGTGCTGCACGTGCAGATAATTTTCCTGCAAGCTCGGCACTGAGGGCTGTTGTGGCAAAATCGCTAATTAATTCGGCGCTGCCTGCAAACAGCATTTGTTTTAAGGTCATTCGATACAACTTTATGCGGCTAACATAGCCTAACGGCAAACCGTAAACTTTGGTTATGTCTTCTATCATTTTAGTACTACGCCATAGCACCACTGCCATATCTACTAATGCAATAGGTGATATGGCTACCATCACCCCTGAAGTTGATGCGTATTTTTTAATGATATCTTGAGCCTGTTTATCTTGTTCTGCTAAAACAGTATTAGCATAAAGCGACATCACTTCTTTATCGGTATGGTGCTCATCTATTTGAGATAGCATCATCGCTAATTTATCATTGCTTACATGCTGATTAATCGAGGTTATAAAACGTTTAGCTTCGCCAATTTGCACCGACTCCATCAAGCGTGCACCAGCCAGCTGTTGATTTTTTGTCGATTTGAGTTTGCGTAACAAAGTAAATTCGCGGAAAACAACCTTGCCTATCAAAGCAAGCGCCGTTGTTATTGCAATGCCGTAAACGCCAGCAAGTACAGGCGATGAATTTATTGTATCAATCAGTGAAAAAATCACTTCGCTAAATACTAAAACCAACAAAGATAAAACAAAAATACGTCCAAGCCAATTTGGCTTAGAAGATGTAGCAAGGGCTTCAAGTTCATTCTCAAATTGATGTTCATCTTCTAAAAGCTCAATTTCAGTCGGTTCAATCACTTTGCCTTGTTGTAGTGTTTCTACATTTTCCAAGATTGACTGTAATTGTTGATCTTGCTCTTCAGCAAATTGATTAATTACGCGCCCTTTTTGCAATTCACTCATAGCACTTTATCCCCAATTAAATACTCAATGACATGATCTAGCCTGACATGTTCAAGCGTGTTTTGTTTTGACAATAACGGATAAAAACTAGGAAACGAAAACCCATTCTCTGGCCATTGTTCTTCTGATAACAATCTCATCGGTGGTTGTGATGGCAAGTAAGTTAGCAATTGCTCACTTTCAACTAACTTACCAAAAATACAATTGAGCATTTGACCATTTTCAGTCACTTTAACCTGTTTAGTTGCCTTGACTGAGCTCATCGCCATGGTTTCAACGGTCACACCTTGGTAATTTAAATCATTTTGCGCATCAAGAATTAAGTTGTTTAATAGCAGCGCTAAATCTTTATGATGCTCAACACTTAAATGGTCAACTTTATTAGCAGCAAATAGAATTTTGTCTATTTTTGGTGAAAATAAGCGACTTAAGAAACCACTCTTACCGTAATCAAAATGTTTAAGTAACGACTTTAAAACATCACTTTGTTCTACTAATGCATCACGCCCTTTATCCAGCGCACCCAATAAATCAACTAAAATAATTTGCCTGTCAAAACCACCAAAAAAATTACTGTAAAAGGTTTTCACCACATCTTTTTTATATTGTTCGAAACGTTGTTTTAAGGTGAATAAATAACTATTTTCAGGAGCATTTGCGAGCGTTTGGTGATCAATGGTTTTCACCGGGAAAAACAGTGTAATCGGAGCGTCTTCCAATTCACCCGGCATAATTAAACGCCCAGGTTGTAACTCTGTTAACTGGCATTGATTTTTAAAAAGTAAAAGTAAATCACGGTATGCTAGTGCTAATTCTTTTAATTGGCTGTAATCAGCTTCTTGGGACCAATCAAACTGATTTAGTTTTGCTAAAAATGCTTCACTATGTGGGTATCTTGGTGATTTTTTTAACAATGTAATTTGGCGGTTATTCCACTCTATAAATGACTCATCGAGCATGGGTAAGTCGAGCAACCACTCGCCCGGATAATCAAAAATATCAATTGTAAGTGTGGCAACTTCCGTTAAGTGCGAGCGCAAACCACTACTTGGCTTGTACTTCAAATTTAGTCGCAACGTATTTAACCGATTAGTGGATTCAGGCCATCTACCAGCCTGCAGTTCAGAAAGTGCATGCGCATAGTCAAACGTTGCAACACTTAAATCATCTTGGCCAACTAATTTACCAGCAATAAAACGCTCTTGTTGCTGCAGTGAAAAAAATGGCATCTGACTTTTTGCGTTTGTCAGGTGATGAATGAGTGAAGTGATAAAGGCTGTTTTACCGCTTTTACTGAGTCCAGTAACCGCCAGCTTAACATGTTGATCTAATCCACGCTTAACCAGCTTTGTGGCTTTTGCACGCAATTTTTGCAATTGGTCTGAATGCTTAATAACCCTCTCCTTGTATATATACCCAAGTCACCTGAAGATGCTTGATTTCAGCAAGAGATAAAGAGCATTTAGACAAGGCATTGATTGCAGGGAATGGAGTTCCCTTTTCAAAATCAATAAAGACAATGTGCTCCTGCATTGTCAACTTACCCTACATCCTTGTAGTGCAACGCGGTATAAATGCTTTTTAACCTTGCCCTTTAGGAGCTATACAGCACATTCAATCCTACGTTGTGTTAATTTGAAAGGTACCTACATTCCTTCATTAACACGCATTGACTTGAAAGCGCTGTGATAGCTCTAAAACATGCATCTTCAGGTGACTTGGGTAAAAATGGGTAAGTTATTTTCATAATCTTACCCGTTTCAATTGTTCGCTGAGTGACTATAGTTTGTTGATTTCACGGCTCACTGTAAACTCCGGTGAAGTAACGTACTTTTCCATCGCTTGTAAGCGACCATCAATACGATCAAACTGTTCTTTCAAGTCATGCAGTGCACGACGAGGTGGTTCACCTGCTTGCCACACTTTCGATTTAACTTCGATTGGTCTTTCGGTATCAACCGTTTCAGTTTTACCTTGGTGAGGTAGTGCTTCCGGCTTTACATCTAAAATAAACCAACACGCAATATAGGCTACGATAAAGAATGGGCCACCGAGCAAAAGTACTGCTGAAATAAAGATAATCCTTACCAGCCACAACTCCATATTAAAATAATCACTCAAGCCTGCACACACACCTGCTAACTTACCGCGTTTTGGGTCGCGATATAACTCACCTCTGCGTCTACTCATACTTTAGCCCTCCACTCTGGTGCCTCCGCATCTAAAATTGCTTCAAGCGTCTTAACGCGATCGGCCATTTTTTCTGCTTTATTTGCTAATTCAATAAGCTGACGGTGCTCATGTTCGCTTAATCCTTGGCTTACTTGTTTTTTGCTACGATAATGTAAAATTAACCACAAGGGTGCTACAAAAATCATAAACAAGATTGTTGGAACTGCTATTACTTCGAACCCATTCATAATGCCCTCCTGCTCCTAGCTTAATTATTATTTGTCTTTTTTAGCCATGCTTTTTTTAAGAGCAGCTAATTCATCATCAATTTTCTCTTCGTCTTGAAGACTGGCAATTTCATCTGACAAAGATTTTTTGCCCATTTCATACGATTCAATTTGTGACTCTAAGCCATCAATCTTGTTTTCGTAATGTTCAAACCGGCTTAACGCATCTTCAACTTTAGACGAGTCTAGAGCTTTTTTAACACCTAAACGAGATTCTGCTGAACGTTGACGAAGAATAATCGCTTTTTGACGTGCTTTAGCATCTGCAAGTTTATCTTGCAGTGCCGCCACTTCATGTTGTAACTTTTCGATGTGTTCTTCAACTTGTGCAAATTCATGTGCAACAGCACTTGCCGCTTCAGTCGTTTTTTTCTTTTCAACTAACGCTGAACGCGCAAGATCTTCACGATCTTTACTTAACGCAAGCTCCGCTTTAGCTTGCCAATCCGCAGCTTCCTGTTCAAGTTTCTCAACACGACGTGCTAATTCTTTCTTTTCAGCAATGGTTTTAGCTGAAGTTGAACGCACTTCTACAAGCGTATCTTCCATTTCTTGAATAATCAGGCGAACCATTTTTTCTGGATCTTCTGCCTTATCTAAAAGTGCATTAATGTTCGAATTCACAATATCTGCAAAGCGTGAAAAAATTCCCATAATACTTTCCTCAAATTTAAAATTTATGACTGACCGATATTACTTAATCAAGATGCTTGCCAACTTTAAAAAAACAGCTAACACATTGTTTTTAAATAGAAATATTTTTAAATATAAAAAACTTTAAACACAGTTAGAATTAAAATACACTAGATGTTAGCAAATTTGACCAAGAGTTAGTAAAAATGAGTCGTACTAATCAACAGGACAATCTTTTAGGCCAGTCTAACAGCTTTTTAGAAGTATTAGAGCATGTTTCTCAAGTGGCACAATTAAATAAACCAGTACTGATTATTGGCGAACGAGGAACAGGTAAAGAACTAATAGCAGCCCGTTTACACTTTCTGTCAAGCCGCTGGGACCAGAACTACGTTAAACTCAACTGCGCAGCACTGAATGAAAACTTATTAGAGAGTGAACTATTTGGTCACGAATCGGGGGCATTTACCGGTGCCAGCAAACGTCATGAAGGCCGTTTTGAACGCGCTGATGGTGGTACACTGTTTTTAGATGAATTAGCCAATACATCTGGGCTAATTCAAGAAAAGCTGTTACGTGTTATTGAATATGGTGAATTTGAACGTGTTGGGGGGAAGTCCACTGTACGCGTAAATACCCGTCTAGTGTGTGCTACCAATGAAGACTTACCCAGCCTTGCTGAACAAGGTGAGTTCCGCAGCGATTTACTCGACCGTTTAGCCTTTGATGTGATTACCCTTCCGCCACTTAGAGAGCGTAAAGAAGACATTATGCTGCTGGCGGAAAACTTTGCAATTAATATGGCAAGGGATTTAGAGTGGGAGTTATTCAGCGGTTTTACTCGTAAAGCGCAAGAAACCTTATTGGAATATCATTGGCCGGGGAATATCCGTGAGTTAAAAAATGCCGTGGAACGCAGTGTTTATCGTACAGCAAACCCGCATGTACCGGTACATGATATTATTCTTGACCCCTTTGTCAGTCCATTTAGACCAAAACATAAGGTCAAAACTAACGATAGAATTTCAACAGAATTAAATGAGACATCCATTGAAGCCGTGAGTGAAAATATCATCACCGCTAAACCCGAATTTAGCTTCCCATGTGATTTAAAAACACTCTCAAATCAGTACGAAATTGATTTAATTAATGACGCACTTAAATATTGCCAATATAATCAAAGAAAAACAGCTGAGAGTTTAGGGTTAACCTATCATCAGTTGCGGGGCTACTTAAAAAAATACAACCTATTAGATGCCAGTGCGCGAACGCTATAAAGCAACAAAATTAACGTATAAAAAAAGAAGTATCTTGCTAAGAATATTAGAATTACTTCGTATCAACTACAAAAAGGTGCCGGCTTTTATTGCTTGCACTTTTCTTGCTGCCTGCACGTTTGAAGAGCAAAAAAATATTAATGGCCTAGTGTATTGTTCCGAAGCAAATCCAGTTTCGTTTAATCCACAATTAACCACCACAGGGTCCACCATTGATATTATCTCGCATCAACTTTATAACCGTTTACTTTCGATCGATCCTTCAAGCGGAAAATATATTCCTGAACTTGCTAACAGTTGGTCACTGGAAGATGACGGCAAAAAAGTGGTTTTTAATTTAAGAGATGATGTCGATTTCCACCAAACGGATTATTTTACCCCTTCGCGAAGATTGAATGCCGATGATGTGGTGTTTACCTTTACACGCTTATTTGATGTGTATAATCCATTTCATTTTGTTGGCGGTGGTAATTACCCTTATTTCCAAAGTATTGGTTTAGATCAATCATTTCGTTCCGTCACAAAAACTGGCGAACATCAAGTTACTTTTGAGCTGTTTAGTCCCGACAGTAGCTTTTTATCAAATATGGCTACGGATTTCGCCATTGTACTTTCCAAAGAGTACGCAGATAAGCTAAGTAAAAACGATTCACTCGAAGACATCGATCGACTTCCAATTGGAACAGGTCCGTATAAGTTTAAACGATTTAAACGCGATGCTTATGTCCGTTTTTATCGCAATGAACATTATTGGCGTAATGATGTAACTATTGAGCAACTAGTCTTTGATATTACTTCTGATTCAAATACGCGTATTGCAAAAGCTCTGACCGGTGAATGTGATATTGCAGCTCACCCAAGCAGTGCACATATTGAAGTATTAAATAATCGCAATAATATTTCTGTTGAAAAGCTAGCAAATTTAAATGTTGGATATCTAGCATTTAATACTCAAAAACCCCCTTTTGATAAAGTTGAAGTGCGCCGCGCCATTTCTCATGCCATTGACAAACACAAAATACTGCAAGCGGTTTATTTTAATAATGCTGATATTGCACAGTCGATTTTACCACCAGAATCATGGGCTTATCAGGCACAACCAAATTATCCTAGTTACAACCTAGAATTAGCTAAGTCCTTACTTGAGACCGCAGGCTACAAAGACGGTTTTACTATGGATTTATGGGCTATGCCAGTAAGTCGTATTTACAATCCCAATGCACGAAAAATGGCTGAGCTTATCCAAAGTGAGTTAAAACAAATTGGGATCAAGGTAAATATAATTGAATATGAGTGGAATACCTTTCTTGAGCGTTTAACCTTACATCAACATGATTCTGTGCTCATTGGTTGGGCTGCGGATTCACCTGAGCCAGATAACTTTTTAAATCCCATTTTAAGTTGTGCGTCTGTTTTTAGTGGTAAAAACCCGTCTAATTGGTGCAATGCTGAATTTGATTTACTGCTAACTAAAGCACAAGATGCTAACGATATTAATACTCGTAAAGAGATCTATTTTGCTGCGCAACAAATGGTAGCCCAGGAGTTACCATTACTGCCAATTGCTCATGGACTTCGCCTGCAAGCAAAGTCTACCCGTGTTACCGGTATTGAGGTAATGCCATTTGGTGGAATTTCACTAGCCAATGCGAGGAAGGAATAATGCTGCGTGATTACCTCGTTAGACGGTTAACCCTCTTCTTCTTTATGCTGCTATTACTTAGCGCATTCACCTTTTCTTTGGCTTACTTATTTCCTGGGGAAGCGGTTTCTAACTTGAGTGGTATTCAATCACTTAATAGCTTTGACCGAGATATCTTAGAGCACAAATACGCGCTTGATAAGGGCTATATTTCACAATACTTTAGATTTATCTCACATATTTTTCAAGGCGATTGGGGGGTTTCTTTTTCCTCTGGACAACCGGTATTTGATCATATTAAAGAGCTTTTCCCTGCCACCATTGAGCTTGCTTTTTATGCTTTGATTGTATCTATTATTATCGGGGTGCCAGCAGGCATATTGTCTGCGGCCTATCACAAAAAACTACCGGATCTTGGGATTAATTCACTTGCGCTAATTGGAATATCAACACCCATTTTCTGGTTAGCGTTGGTATTAATTATGGTGTTTTGCTTACACCTGGGCTGGTTACCTATGAGTGGCAGAATCGGTTTACTATACGAAATACCTGATGCAACTGGCTTTATCGTTATTGATATATTGTTGAGCGACATAGATTATAAACAGCGAGCGTTAATCGATGCATTTCAACACTTAACATTGCCAACACTAGTTTTGGCTACCTACCCTACGAGTGTTCTTACGCGTTTTACCAAAGATTCAACCTTAACAGTGCTTGATAAGCCTTACATTAAAACAGCACGAGCTAAAGGTTTAACCCGTTATGAAATTATTACTCGTCATGCGCTTAAAAATGCCTTATTACCCATTATTAAACAAATCGGTTTGCAATTTAGCACGCTTATTACTCTTGCAATGATTACTGAAGTAATTTTTTCCTGGCCAGGCGTTGGCCAATGGCTAATTAATAGTATTTATCAACGTGATTATCCGGCGATTTCTGGTGGATTATTGACGGTTTCACTATTTGTGATCATCGCTAATATAGCAGCTGATATTCTGCATAACTTGTTAGATCCTGTTTCGAGAAACCAAAGCCATGGCCAAGTTTAAGTTATTTACAGAAGACTCAAACAAGTCGCCTTTACGACATTTATGGCGCAACTTTAAATCCAATCACCTGGCATTATTGGGTTTATGGATCTTTTTATTGTTGACTGCCCTTGCCATACTTGCACCATTAATAGCACCTTATGGCATCAATGAACAACATAACAATTCGTTAATTTTACCCCCTTCTTGGGACGAACACGGAAGTGTTAACTTTCTTCTTGGCACTGATGGTTTAGGGCGAGACTTGCTATCACGTTTAATGAATGGTGCCACCGCCACATTTGGTTTAGCAATTGTAACAGCCCTTCTCACCACACTTTTTGGTGTTATCTTAGGTATTATGGCAGCGCTGAGTAAAGGCTGGCGTTCATCGGTCTTAAACCATCTACTTGATGTGACACTTGCGATTCCAAGTTTATTGTTAGCCATAATAATCGTAGCTATTTTAGGTCCAGGCTTAATGAATACGGTCTGGGCGATTATTCTTTCACTGCTACCACAATATATTCACTCTATTCGAAATATTGTGAGCCAAGAGTTAAGTAAAGATTATGTTATTGCCCATCGCCTTGATGGCGCAAGTAAATGGCGAATTTTAGTTAAAGGTATTTTGCCTAATATTTACGAACAAATTGTTCTGATCTTTACTATGTCACTTTCAACAGCAATTTTGGATATAGCCGCACTTGGCTTTTTGCAATTGGGCGCGCAGCCTCCCACTGCAGAATGGGGAGCAATTTTGGCAGAGAACCTTAGCTTAATTTACTTGGCGCCTTGGACCGTTGCGCTTCCCGGTTTTTTACTCTTTATCACAATATTATCGACTAACCTTGTTGGTGATGGATTACGGCAAGCCCTACAAAAAAGAAAGGCCAGCTAATGCAGTTACTCGATATTCGAAATTTAACCATTGAACTCGATACCGGTGATACCGTGATCCGAGCAGTTGACCGTGTCAGCATTAGTTTAAAAGAAGGCGAAGTGCATGCTCTCGTTGGTGAGTCAGGCTCTGGTAAGAGTCTTATCGCAAAAGCCTTGATGGGTGTATTAAATGCGCGCTGGCGAATAACTGCCGATAGAATGCATTGGCGTGGCATTGATTTAATGCGCTTAAGTAATGAAAAACGTCGCCAGTTAATTGGCAATGAAATCGCCATGATTTATCAAGAGCCTAGCAGCTGCCTTGATCCTACAGCAAAAGTGTATAATCAGCTGATTGAGTGTATTCCACGCAATAATTTAACAGGTGACTTTTTACAAAAACGGATCGCACTGAAAAAAAGAGCAATGGCACTTTTACATAAAGTGGGTATTAAAGAACATGCCCATGTATTTGACAGTTACCCACACGAGCTATCAGAGGGCATCTGTCAAAAAGTGATGATTGCTATGGCGATTGCCCGCTCACCCAAGTTGCTGATTGCCGATGAACCTACGACCGCATTAGAAAGTACTACCCGTGCGCAAATATTCCGTTTGCTTCGCAGTTTAAATCAATTAAAAAGTATGTCTATTTTAATGATCAGCCATGAACTTTCAGAATTAAGTGATTGGACCCATGGTTTGCATGTTTTATATTGCGGTCAGATGGTTGAAGCTGGACCAACGCATACGCTGTTTAACAAACCAAAACACCCCTACACTCAAGCCTTATTAAAAAGCTTACCTGAATATAATCAAAGTCTCGCCCATAAAGCGCCACTGTATGCGCTGAAAGGCACAATCCCAACACTACAACATTTACCTATAGGCTGTCGTTTAGGCCCCCGTTGTCCGCAAGCTCAGCGCGAATGTGTAGTAACACCGCGTGTTTCAGACAGCCATGGGCACACTTATGCCTGTCATTTTCCATTAAATAAGAATAAGGAAAAGCGTTAATGGATCCGGTCTTGAAAGTGCAAGCCTTACACAAGCATTTTAACGTGCGTGCTGGACTTTTCAGAAGTAAGCAGCTTAATGCCGTCTCAGATGTCTCTTTTTGCCTTGGTAAAGGTGAAACGTTGGCTGTTATTGGGGAAACAGGTTCAGGTAAAAGCACCTTAGGGAAAATACTAGCTGGAGCGGATAATTCTAGCTCTGGCCAAATTTTACTTAATGGTCAAATTATTGAAGATGATGGCGGACGTATCTTGAACACCAAAGATATTCGTCTTATTTTTCAGGATCCAATGAAAAGCTTAAACCCTAGTAATCCTATTGGCAGTATTCTAAATGAAATTTTAGTTTTGAATACTGTTCTAGATAGCCAAGCACGTCGCGATAAAATTAATCAAACATTGTTAAATGTTGGTTTGCTTGCTGAGCACCGAAACTATTACGCACATATGTTTTCAGGTGGTCAAATACAGCGTGTAGCGCTTGCTCGAGCGATTATTTTAGATCCTAAAGTTCTGGTGTTAGATGAAGCGTTATCTTCGCTAGATCCATCAGTACGCGCCCAAACGGTTAACCTATTATTACGCCTGCAACGCGAAACTGGATTGAGTTATGTATTAATTACCAATCATTTAAGTTTAGTAAAGCATATGAGTGACAGCTTGTTATTACTGCATAAAGGTGAGGTTGTTGAATATGGTGAAACTCACAAAGTGTTTAGTAATCCGCAAACAAAACTTGCTGAACGCATGCTCGCCAGCTAATCATAACGTTCTGATATTAAATAAATTTAAAGTGCAATAGCTCTATTTGAAACAAAACGTATAAAAGCTGTATCTTTTTTGTTTGATAAAACAGAATTTACTACTTCCCACGAAGATAATTCGAACCGGAGCATTTAAATATTTTTGTCTTTATCTTAGATAAAGGCTTTTCATTCTCCAAATTTAAGATTGAACAGTAACGACCTTACTGGATAAGAAGACACGGATAATTTAAAAGCGAGAAAATAATCTCTTTGCGCTCTCTTAGGTATAGATGTCATGACATTATCCAAATTTAAGTTGGAAAAGTGTCAACCTTATTTAGCACGGGACAACAGAAATAAAAAAAGCACCAAAAGGCGCTTTTTTTATTGGATAAAACATTATAGGTTTGGCTCTTGTGCAGCCACTGACGCTGTTTTTACATCAGCATTGTCTTGTAGCGCTCTAATAAAGCCTTCATAGTGTTTATTCACTTGTTGACGAGCAATACCGTCACGCATTTGTTCGTTAATCTCTGTCTCTGGAGCATCGTACACTTTATTTAAGACCACTAAGCTAACATCACCACTTCCTAATGTTACTAGCTCAGAGCTTTGCACTTCAGCGCTTGGAGTTGGCATTTTAAATACTGCTTGAACAACTTCGTATGAAGGTGTAAATGATTGACGCTTCACGCCTGCAGTCGCAACGACTTCTACATTTGCCTTTGCTGCAATGTCACTCAGTGCTGTACCTGCTTGTAAACTTGCATAAAGCTCTTGTGCTTTTTCTTTTGCAAGCTCACTTGCTTTTTGGTTTTCAAGCGTAAGCTGAATACCTGCTGATACTTCTTCAAGTGGTTTAACTGCAGCGGCTTTATGTTCTTTTGCACGGATAAACACAATATGCTCATCAGCAATTTCAATTAACTCAGAGTTAACGCCGTCTTCTAAAATCTCAACAGAAAATGCAGTATTTAACACCTTAGGATTATTTAATGGCGCTGGTGCATTGTTACGCGAAAAAAGTTCCGTAGATTTCACTTCAACACCTGCAACTTCTGCTGCATCCTTAAGACTGTCAGCGACTTCAAATGCAAGATCAGCAACACGTGTTTGCACTTCATAAAATTGATTTAAACGCTTATCAAGCTCTAATTGTGATTTAATTTCAGCTGAAACATCCGCAAGCTGTTTAACTTGCTCTGGCTCATAATCCGTCAGCTTAATGATATGGTAACCGAATTCAGTTTGCACAACGTCAGATAAATCACCGACACTTTCAAGTGCAAATGCTGCAGCTTCAAATTCTGGATCCATCATATCACGATCAATCCACTCAAGATCACCACCAATTTCAGCACTGACTAAATCGTCTGATTTCTCTTTTGCAATTGCCGCAAAATCAGCACCATTTTGTAGTTCAACAAGAATTTCTCCTGCTTTAGCTTGTGCTGCTGCATCGTCGTCTAAGTTCTCAACAAGAATATGAGCTACACGGCGACGTTCAGGTTCCATGTAAAGTGCTTTGTTCTCTTCATAATTTGCTGCAATTTCAATATCTGTTACAGCTTCTTCCAGTGGGAGTTCAGATCCTTTTAGCTCAATGTAGTCCAAAGCCACCATCTCTGGTGCCATAAACTGGTTTTGATTAAGCTGGTAATATTCTTTAATTTCATCTTCAGAAACCGTTACTTCTGATTTGAAATTTGCCGCACTCAAGGTTACAGATTCAATATCACGTAATTGATTTTGTAATTTAACCGTTGCTGTTAATTCGTTTTCTAGCGTGAAATCCGTTGCAATTAAGGCAGACGCTAGCTGGTTAAGTGTCATTTCTTTACGAAGATAATCACGGAAACCATCTGGCTGATAGTTCATCTGACGGATTACTTGCAGGTAACGGTCGTTATTAAACTCACCAGCAACCTGAAACGCAGGAATGTTACGAATTTCTTCTTTGATTGCTTCATCGCTAACACGTAATCCAAGCTCTTGCGCAAGTTGCATTTGTAATTCTTGTTGTACTAAGCGCTGGATAACATTTTCACGCATACGTGCTGTGTATGCTGGATCTGAAGCGATTTGTGAAAAATATTCACCAAATTGCTGCTCAAGACGGCTGCGTTCGTTCTCATAAGCACGAGCGAAGCTCATCTGGCTAATTTCCTTGCCATTGACAGTTGCAACAGGCGTTTCCGTAGGTTGACCTAAATAACTACCAATACCGGCAAGAGCAAATGATAAAATCACCAAGGTTAAAATGACTTTTGCCGTTGCACCTTGTGAACCTTCTCTGATTCTCTCTAGCATTGTTTTTTCTCTTATTTCTGTTTCAGTTAGTACTGAAATGACTGCATCACTGCCGAGTTTATTAGTGACTACATTCGTTAAACGTACATCTTTTGCACAACTAAGCGAACATAATTACAGGACGCTATATATGTAAAAAGCGCATCTTAGCAGATGCGCCTTTTTACTTGAAGATTAAAATTGCTGTTTCAATGGTTAATTTGAAAACGGCAAGTTTAGCCTTCTACAGTCAATTAGTTTACTGCGTCTTTTAGAGCTTTACCCGCTTTAAAAGAAGGAATATTTGCAGCAGCAATCTCAATTGATTCACCAGTTTGTGGGTTACGGCCAGTACGTGCTGCACGCTCACGTACAGAGAAAGTACCAAAACCTACTAATGCAACAGAGTCACCGTCTTTTAGTGCACTTGTTACTGCATCGATAAAAGAATCTAACGCACGGCCAGCCGCTGCTTTAGAAATATCTGCATCTGTTGCGATTTGATCAACTAGTTGAGACTTGTTCACAATATCATCCCCTTCCATTGTTATTATTTAATCGTGGTTTATTACCACACAAAGGCTAAGTTAATGCACCAAAATAATGCGTTAAATTAACGATAAAAATTCGCGCTAATCACCGTCGTTAAAGGGCTAGCAAAAAAATTACAGTGCCTAAGTTAGCACAGAGATTTTATTTGAAAAGCCCTTTTCGATGGTTTTTGATGAATTTTTTTAATTTTTTGCCGTTTCGATTGAAAAACTAGCAATTGGCTCTGCTAAAGCGAGCTCTAAAACCTCTTCAATCTGCTTCACAGGGTGAATTGATAGGCCTTCCATCACGTTTTCAGGAATTTCCTTTAAGTCACGCTCATTCTCTTTTGGAATAATTACAGTCTTAATGCCACCACGGTGTGCCGCTAACAGCTTTTCTTTTAAGCCACCAATTGGTAATACTTCACCACGCAAGGTGATTTCACCTGTCATCGCCACATCTGAACGTACAGGATTGCCTGTTAAGCTCGAAACTAAACCTGTTACCATCGCAATACCCGCACTTGGTCCATCTTTTGGCGTAGCGCCTTCTGGTACGTGTACGTGAATATCACGCTTTTCATAAAAATCGGCATTTATACGCAATGTTTCGGCGCGACTACGCACTACCGTCATCGCTGCTTGAATTGACTCTTGCATCACATCACCAAGCGAGCCGGTATAATTTAATTTACCTTTACCCGCCATAGAAGCGCATTCAATTGTCAGTAAGTCACCGCCAACTTCCGTCCAAGCAAGGCCGGTTACTTGACCTATTTTATTGCTGCCTTCAGCTTTACCATAATCGTGACGTCTAACACCTAAGTAGTCTTCAAGGCTATCTTCGTTAATAACTACTTGTTTAAGTGACTTATCAAGGAGAATGTTTTTAACTGCTTTACGACAAAGTTTTGAAATTTCACGCTCTAAGCTACGCACACCAGCTTCACGAGTGTAGTAACGGATAATCCCGATAATCGCGCTATCTTCAATTGAGATTTCTGTGTCATTTAATCCATTACGTTTAATTTGTTTAGGAATTAAATGGCGAATTGCAATATTCAGCTTTTCGTCTTCGGTGTAACCCGCTAAACGAATTACTTCCATACGGTCTAATAATGGCCCTGGAATATTAAAGCTGTTTGATGTTGCCACAAACATAACGTCGCTTAAGTCGTAATCAACTTCTAAATAGTGGTCGTTAAAGCTGGTATTTTGTTCAGGGTCTAGTACTTCCAGTAATGCAGATGCTGGATCACCACGCATATCTGATGACATTTTATCAATTTCATCAAGCAAGAATAATGGGTTTTTAACGCCCACTTTAGACATGTTCTGAACAATTTTACCCGGCATAGAGCCAATGTAAGTACGACGGTGACCGCGGATCTCAGCTTCATCTCGAACCCCACCTAGCGCCATACGCACGTACTTACGCCCTGTTGAGCGAGCAATCGATTGGCCCAAAGAAGTTTTACCTACACCAGGAGGACCAACCAAACATAAAATTGGCCCTTTTAATTTATTTGTGCGATGTTGAACTGCAAGATACTCGATAATACGTTCTTTAACTTTGTCTAAACCATAGTGATCGGCATCTAAAATTTCCTGCGCTTTAGCAAGGTCTTTTTTTACCTTAGAACGCTTTTTCCAAGGTACACCTATCATGGTATCTATATACGTTCTTACCACCGTAGCTTCTGCCGACATTGGCGACATCATTTTCAGTTTATTAAGCTCAGACTTAGTTTTGTCTTCAGCTTCAGTTGGCATTGCCGCTTCTTCAATCTTTTTAGTCAAACCTTCAAATTCGTCAGGGACATCATCCATATCACCTAATTCTTTTTGAATCGCTTTCATTTGCTCATTGAGGTAATACTCACGCTGACTCTTTTCCATTTGCTTTTTAACGCGAGAACGGATTTTCTTCTCAACTTGTAATACATCAATTTCACCTTCCATCAGTGCCATTAAGTATTCAAGGCGTTCTTTTACATCGGCAAACTCAAGTGCTTTTTGCTTTTCTGCGACCTTAAGCGGCATATGTGCCGCCATGGTGTCTGCTAGGCGCGCTGTTTCTTCAATGCCAGAAACTGAACTGAGTACCTCTGGTGCAATCTTTTTATTCAGTTTGACGTAACCTTCAAACTGATTGACAGCACTGCGCATAAATACGTCTTGCTCTGTCTCGGGAATTTCAGTGGATTGTAAAAACTCTGCGTTAGCTACGAAAAATTCATCGGTAGATACAAATTCCTTCACTGCTGCACGTTGCGTACCTTCAACCAGTACTTTAACAGTACCGTCAGGCAGTTTTAAAAGTTGTAGAATCGTGGCGACAGTACCTACTTGGTAGATATCTGATGACTCTGGCTCATCAATATTGGAATCTTTTTGCGCGACAAGCAGTATCTGCTTATCGTTATCCATAGCTGCTTCCAGGCATTTAATCGACTTTTCACGACCAACAAATAGTGGGATAACCATATGTGGGTATACCACTACATCACGAAGCGCGAGAACTGGAATTTCAATCGTATCGGTACGTTCAAGGGTCATACTTGTTCCTTGCGTAAAACTGGTAACTAAAGCTGCACTAAACTGTATTTAGTTTAGCCAGCGAATTATAAATTTTTAGATTATTGGTGAATATGGGGATCTCTTTTAAAGAGATCAATGCTTTTATAAAAAAAGGAGCCATTAGGCCCCTTTTTCGTACAATAATAAATCAATTATTCAGAAACTGCTTTGTCAGGGGTCGTATTCTCATAAATAAGAATGGGATCTGACTCACCTTTAATCACTGTTTCATCAATCACCACTTTTGATACCTCTTCCATTGAAGGAAGTTCATACATGGTATCAAGTAACACACCTTCGACAATTGAACGTAAACCACGAGCACCGGTTTTGCGCTCCATTGCTTTGTGAGCAATTGCTTTTAAAGCATCATCACGGAACTCTAACTCTACATTTTCCATTTCGAACAGAGATGCATACTGTTTTGTTAGTGCATTTTTAGGTTCACTTAGAATTTGAACAAGCGCTGCTTCATCAAGTTCCCCTAATGTAGCGACAACTGGCAGACGACCAATAAATTCTGGGATTAGACCATATTTTACTAAGTCTTCTGGCTCAACATCTTGGAACGCTTCAGTGAGTGAACGTTTAGAATCACTTGATTTAACGTCAACACCAAAACCAATACCGGTATTCTTAGTGCTGCGAGCCTCAATAACTTTATCAAGACCTGCAAACGCACCACCACAAATAAAGAGGATTTTAGAGGTATCTACCTGCAAAAACTCTTGCTGTGGGTGCTTTCGGCCACCTTGCGGCGGCACAGAAGCAACAGTACCTTCAATCAGTTTAAGTAGTGCTTGCTGAACACCTTCACCTGAAACATCACGTGTGATTGAAGGGTTATCTGCTTTACGAGAAATCTTGTCAATTTCATCGATATACACAATACCGCGCTGTGCTTTTTCAACGTCATAATCACATTTTTGCAATAATTTCTGAATAATGTTTTCAACATCTTCACCAACATAACCTGCTTCAGTTAATGTGGTTGCATCAGCCATCGTGAATGGCACGTCAAGTAGCTTCGCCATTGTTTCAGCAAGTAATGTTTTACCACTCCCTGTAGGACCGATAAGCAAGATATTACTCTTACCTAATTCCACTGGATTCTTACCACCTAAATGACGTAGGCGTTTGTAGTGGTTATACACCGCTACCGACAATACTTTTTTCGCGTGCTCTTGGCCAATAACATAGTCATCTAAGTTACCGCGAATTTCCTTCGGTGTTGGTAAACTATCTTGGCTCGCTTGTGCAGGCGCAATATCTTTTATTTCTTCACGAATAATGTCATTACAAAGTTCCACACATTCATCACAGATATAAACTGATGGCCCTGCGATAAGTTTACGAACTTCGTGCTGGCTTTTACCACAAAATGAACAGTACAATAATTTACCGCTCTTATCGCCGTCACTTCGATTTTCAGACATTAAGCTACCTCTTAATATTCTTCTCGACCTTTATGTTTATAAAAACAAAAGGTAACTAATTTACAACGAGCTTCTTTACCAGTATGGCAAAGGATTTATAGCAGCGCTAAATATTAATCTCGTTGTGAAAGTATGCCGTCAACTAAACCATAGTCAACCGCTTGTTGAGCACTCATGAAATTATCTCGATCAGTGTCATTTGCGACAACGTCAAGTGGTTGCCCTGTGTGCTCAGCCATTAATCTATTCAGTTTATCTTTAATTGATAAAATTTCTTTAGCATGAATTTCAAAATCAGAAGCCTGACCTTGGAATCCCCCCAGTGGTTGGTGGATCATCACGCGTGAATTTGGTAAACAGAAACGCTTACCTTTTGTACCACCTGATAATAAAAATGCCCCCATGCTTGCCGCTTGTCCAATACACACTGTACTGATATTCGGCTTGATAAAGTTCATTGTATCGTAAATTGCCATACCCGCCGTTACTGAACCACCTGGCGAATTGATATAAATAAAAATATCTTTTTCAGGGTTTTCTGATTCTAAAAACAACAACTGCGCAACAATTAAATTTGCCATATTGTCTTCAACTTGACCTGTTAAAAAGATAACACGTTCTTTTAATAATCGCGAATAGATGTCGTAAGAGCGCTCACCTTTAGCTGTTTGCTCAACAACCATAGGTACTAATGCATTTAAAGGATCGAGTGGATTATTTAACATTATTAATACTTTCCTTTTGTGTTAACAAAGTCCAAAGCTAGTTTTGTTAACATATGACGCTGAAACAATGCGGAATTCACATTCCAACTGATTATCAGATTACCGGCAATAAAAATGGCCCGGTACAAACTGCAAATTTTGCAGAGATACACGAGCCATTTAATCGTTAGCTAACGTTTAAGTCAATGACTTATTGCGCAGCTTGTGGGTTCATGATGTCATCAAAGCCTTTCGCTACTTCTGTAACAGTCGCTTTTGCAAGTACTGAATCAATTGCAGCTTCTTCAAGTGCAACATTACGCATTTGTTGCATTAGTTGCTCGTTTGACTTGTAGTATTCAACAACTTCATTTGGATCTTCATATGCAGAAGCCATAGTAGCGATTAGCTCTTCAACTTTAGCGTCGTCAGGCTTGATTTCGTTTGACTTGATTACTTCACCTAGAAGTAGTCCAGTTTTAACGCGGGTTGCCGCTTGATCTTGGAAAAGCTCAGCTGGAAGCTCAGGCATGTTTTGCGCATTGCCGCCAAAACGCTGTGCAGCTTGCTGACGAAGTACATCGATTTCTTGAGTGATAAGTGCTTTAGGCGCATCAATTTCGTTAGTTTCAAGAAGACCTTTGATTACTTGATCTTTAACCTGTGCTTTAACAGCTTGGTCAAGTTCACGACTCATGTTCTTCTTAACTTCTTCTTTAAGCGCGTCTAAACCTCCCTCTGTAATACCGAAGTTAACAGCAAATTCATCTGTTAGTTCTGGAAGTTCTTGAACTTCTACTTTATTAACAGTAATTGTGAATTGCGCTGGCTTACCTTTTAGGTTCTCAGCGTGGTACTCTTCAGGGAAAGTTACGTCAACAACAACCTCTTCGCCTGCTTTTTTACCTACGATACCATCTTCAAAGCCTGGGATCATACGACCTTGGCCAAGTTCTAATGGGAAGTTTTCAGCTTTACCGCCTTCAAACTCTTCACCGTCGATAGTACCAACAAAGTTAATTGTTACACGGTTATCAGCAGCAGCAGCTTCTTCAGTTTCAACCCAAGTAGCGTGTTGCTTGCGAAGCGTTACTAGCATATTTTCAAGATCAGCGTCAGTTACTTCAACAACTGGCTTTTCAACAGCGATTTTTTCTAAATCTTTGATTTCAACTTCTGGGTAAACTTCAAACGTTGCAGAGAACTCTAAATCTTTACCTGCTTCAAGCGCTTTTGGCTCAAATGAAGGAGCACCTGCTGGGTTTAGTTTCTCAGCAATTACAGCATCGATGTACTGACGTTGCATTAGGTCACCAGCTACTTCTTGACGAACTGCAGCACCATAACGCTTATTGATGATAGACACAGGAACTTTACCTGGACGGAAACCATCTACACGCTGTGTTCTAGAAAGTTGTTGTAAGCGTTTTTTAACTTCAGTATCAATGTTCTCAGCAGGAACAGTGATCGTAATACGGCGCTCTAGGCCTTGAGTAGTCTCAACAGAAACTTGCATGTTTTACCTCAATCTTTTTAATTTGGCGTTTCTACGCCTTCCTTTACCCAGTGAGAGTTTATTAATATTTTTGCTAAACCCTGTGCCCACTGTGGAATAAACCTAATACCAATCTGATAATCAAACCCTAAAATTTGCTTACCAGATTGGTATAAAGCGTTTCAAGTTAAACTTTAGACGCGGCATTATAACGCAATAATTGAGATAGTCGAGTATCCTAACGAAATTATTAAAAATGGTTAGAAATAGCAGTATTATTAAGGGAATTAGGCTGTAAATTTAGGATTTATTGAGAGAATAAATTGGTCGGCGTTGCAGGATTTGAACCTGCGACCCCTTGGACCCAAACCAAGTGCGCTACCAAGCTGCGCTAAACGCCGATAAAGAGAATTTACTGTAATGGTCGGCGTTGCAGGATTTGAACCTGCGACCCCTTGGACCCAAACCAAGTGCGCTACCAAGCTGCGCTAAACGCCG
>NZ_JBFKMX010000063.1:0-20597 GCF_041629635.1 Pseudoalteromonas sp.
CCCTGACTGTGTAAATTAATGAAATCTAATCTAAGTGGGTTAATTTCGTGAAGTGGTTTAAATTCACCATTAAGGTCCCACCATCGGTCGGCCATGGCTTCAAACTTTGCAATTTCACTTGCATCGACATTTTGTTGAACGGTCATAAAAAGCATCCAGAGTGATTTGAGGGCATTATAAAGGGATTTTTTATAAAAAGACTACCGCTTACAACCTGTAAATAATGATTTTTTGTGTTAGCATGGTTCGGTTATAAAAATAATAACTGAATTAATAGTCGATTGAAGGAAGAGAAATCGGATGACAGATCTCGCCAATGAAATCCTTCCAATCAATATTGAAGATGAATTAAAAAATTCATACCTTGATTACGCGATGAGTGTAATTGTAGGGCGTGCGCTACCAGATGTACGTGATGGTTTAAAACCAGTTCATCGCCGCGTACTTTTCGCAATGAATGAACTCAATAATGATTGGAACAAACCTTATAAAAAGTCTGCACGTGTTGTAGGTGACGTAATCGGTAAATACCACCCTCATGGTGATAGTGCTGTTTACGATACGATAGTACGTATGGCTCAGCCGTTCTCACTTCGTTATTTATTAGTTGATGGTCAAGGTAACTTCGGTTCTGTAGATGGTGATAGTGCCGCTGCAATGCGTTATACCGAAGTACGTATGGCTAAGATGGCCCATCAATTATTAGCAGACCTTGAAAAAGAAACGGTTGATTACGTTGATAACTATGATGGTACGGAAAAAATTCCAGCGGTTTTACCAACACGCGTACCTAACTTACTAGTCAATGGTGCCTCTGGTATCGCTGTAGGTATGGCGACGAACATCCCACCGCATAACCTATCTGAAGTTATTAACGGCTGTTTAGCGGTTATTGAAAACCCAGAAATTCAAATTGATGAGCTTATTGATTACATTCCTGGCCCTGATTTCCCGACTGCAGGTATTATCAGTGGTAAAAAAGGTATTGAACAAGCTTATAAAACAGGTCGTGGTAAAGTCTACATCCGTGCCAAAGCGGAAGTTCAAGTTAACGAAAAAACGGGTAAAGAAACAATCATTGTTCACGAAATCCCGTACCAAGTTAACAAAGCCCGTTTAATTGAGAAAATTGCTGAACTTGTAAAAGACAAGAAAATTGAAGGCATTAGTGCACTACGTGACGAATCTGATAAAGACGGTATGCGTATTGTTATCGAAATTAAGCGCGGTGAAGTAGGCGAAGTTGTTCTAAACAACCTTTATGCACAAACACAAATGCAAACGGTGTTTGGTATGAATATGGTTGCACTAGATAATGGCCAACCTAAACTACTTAACCTAAAAGAAATGCTTGAAGCATTTGTTACACACCGTCGTGAAGTTGTAACGCGTCGTACCGTGTTTGACTTACGCAAAGCACGTGACAGAGCTCATACCCTTGAAGGTTTAGCAATCGCGCTTGCGAATATCGATCCTATTATCGAAGTAATTCGTCGTTCGCAAACCCGTGAAGAAGCAAAAATTGCACTACTTTCTCGTAGCTGGGAGCTTGGTAACGTTAAAGGCATGCTTGAAAAAGCAGGTGAAGATGATGTTGCTCGTCCAGAGTGGCTCGCAGCTGATTTAGGTATTCGCGATGGCCAATACTATTTATCAGAAGCGCAAGCAAATGCAATTTTAGACCTACGTTTACATAAACTAACTGGTTTAGAACACGAGAAAATCTTAAATGAATATAAAGAGCTATTAGAGCTGATCGCTGAGCTACTTTATATCCTTTCAACTCCTGAGCGTTTAATGGAAGTTATTCGTGAAGAGCTAGTTGAAATTAAAGATAACTTTGGTGATGAGCGTCGCACTGAAATTACTGCAGCTGCGCACGATATTAGTCTTGAAGACTTAATCACTGAAGAAGACGTTGTGGTAACACTATCACATGAAGGTTACGTTAAGTATCAACCGCTTTCTGATTACGAAGCGCAGCGTCGTGGCGGTAAAGGTAAGTCTGCAACTAAGATGAAAGATGAAGACTTCATTGAACGTTTATTAGTTGCAAACACACACGATACGATTTTATGTTTCTCAACATCAGGTCGTTTATATTGGCTTAAAGTGTACCAGTTACCACTTGCAAGCCGCGCAGCGCGTGGTAAGCCTATTGTTAACTTACTACCACTTGAAGCAGATGAGCGTATTACAACTATCTTACCTGTACGTCAGTACGAAGAAGATAAGTATGTATTAATGGCAACTGCTAACGGTACAGTTAAGAAAACACCACTTACAGCATACAGCCGTCAGCGTGCATCAGGCATTATTGCAATCAACTTAAATGATGGCGATAGCTTAATCGGTGCAGATATCACTGATGGTACAAACGACATCATGCTATTTACCGATCATGGTAAAGTAGTACGCTTTAACGAAAAGCAGCGTGACTCTGAAACTGGGGAAGTGAAAATTGACCCAGAAACAGGTGAAGAGCTATTAGCACTTCGTCCTATGGGCCGAACTGCAACTGGTGTACGTGGTATTAAGATGCCAGATGATGTGAAAGTTGTCTCATTAATTGTGCCTAAAAATGATGGTGCAATTTTAACTATCACTGAAAATGGTTACGGTAAGCGTACAGTACTTGAAGATTACCCAGCGAAGAGTCGTGCAACACAAGGTGTTGTATCGATCAAAGTATCTGAGCGTAATGGTAAAGTAGTTGGCGCGGTACAAGTTGAAGATAATGATGAAATTATGATTATCTCAAACAAAGGTACATTAGTACGTACACGCGTTAATGAAGTATCTACCGTAGGTCGTAATACACAAGGTGTCATTTTAATTCGAACTGCTGATGATGAGCAGGTTGTAGGATTACAGCGCATTGATGAAATTGAAGAGTCGCAATTCCCTGGCGAAGACAGTGAAGATGAAGCAATTTCAACAGAAAATAGCGAAACAACTAACACAGATGAAAATTATTCAGAGCAATCAGCTGAATAGAAAAAATATTCATCTTTCTCATGCGGTAATTTGAAAATGAATCAGTTACAGTATGAACAATGTTAAAAGCGGCTAACAGCCGCTTTTTTATTTTCTAAGTTATGTACAAAAGAGGTTTTGGGAATGAGTGTATATAATTTTTGTGCAGGGCCGGCAAGTTTGCCCAAAGAAGTACTCGAAAAAGCGCAAAAAGAATTTCTTAATTGGCAGGGTCTAGGTGTTAATGTGATGGAAATCAGCCATCGCAGCGCTGAATTTATTGCCCTTGCTGAACAAAGCGAACGTGATTTACGTGAATTAATGAACATATCTGATGACTATGCCGTGTTATTTATGCACGGTGGTGGTCGCGGTCAGTTCGCTGCAGTACCGCAGAATCTTCATGTTGCAAACAAACAGGCTGTCTACATCAATAGTGGCATTTGGTCTGATGGTGCATTTAGCGAAGCACAAAAGTTTACTGATGCTATTGAAATTAATGTACGCGATGATAAAAACGGCGAGTTTAATTGTTTAACGACTGACCTTTGGCCATTACCGAGCGATGCGTCATACATTCATTATTGTCCAAATGAAACAATCGACGGTATTGAAATTTTTGATACGGTAAAACACAGTGCACCAATTGTTGCAGATATGTCTTCAAACATTCTTTCGCGTGAAATTGACGTTAATCAGTTTGATTTGATCTATGCAGGCGCACAGAAAAATATCGGCCCATCAGGCCTTGCGATTGTTATTGTGAAAAAATCACTGCTTTCACGTGAAGGCACTGAAAAACCGAGCATTTTCGATTACGCCTTAGAGGCTAAAAAAGAAAGCATGTATAACACGCCACCAACGTATTCTTGGTACTTAGCTGCTGAAGTTTTTAAATGGCTCAAAGCGCAAGGTGGTGTAGCAGCGATAGAACAAATTAATATCGAAAAGGCAGCGCTACTTTACGATTTTATTGATAACAGTCAGTTTTATAAAAATACTGTTGCAAGTGATTTTCGTTCACGTATGAATGTACCATTTTGGCTCAATGATGAATCATTAAATCAAGCATTTTTGGCCCAGTCGAAACAAGCTGGTTTACTCGCGCTTGAAGGTCATCGCATGGTAGGTGGTATGCGTGCAAGTATTTACAACGCAATGCCTATCGAAGGCATAAAAGCATTGGTTGATTTTATGCATAAATTCGAAAAGGAGCATAGTTAATGGAGCAATTACATTTAAAAGCTATTAAGCGTGTAAATGGAGAAGTCACGTTACCTGGTTCAAAAAGCTTATCTAATCGCATTTTATTACTGGCAGCGCTATGCGAAGGCTCAACGCAAGTTGAAAACTTGCTTGATAGTGATGATATTCGCCATATGCTTAAAGCCCTTAGTGATATGGGGGTTGAGGTCACACTTAACCCCGACAAAACAGTTGCGCAAGTAAAAGGGAATGGTGGTGTTTTTAAAACACCTGCGGAACCACTTTTTCTAGGAAATGCAGGCACTGCTTTTCGCCCATTAACTGCTGTTTTAGCCACATCAAAAGGTGAATTTGAACTAATTGGTGAACCACGCATGGAAGAAAGGCCAATCGGTCACCTTGTCGATGCGTTACATACTTTAGATGCTGATATTAGTTATTTAAAAAATAAAGATTATCCACCGCTTAAAATTATTGGCAAGCAATTAGCGGGCGGCAAAGTTGAAATAGATGGCAGTATCTCTAGTCAATTCTTAACAGCATTGTTAATGGCAGCGCCTCTTTTCGCTAATGATACCGAAATAGTAATAAAAGGTGAGCTTGTATCTAAGCCGTATATCGACATTACATTAGGCGTGATGGCAAAATTTGGCATTACTGTAGACAACCAAAATTATCGAACGTTTGCTGTTAAGGGCAATCAAAAATACCAATCACCAGGACGCATAATGGTGGAAGGTGATGCTTCTAGCGCATCTTACTTTGTTGCAGCTGCTGCGATTAACGGTGGCACAATCCGTATTAATGGAGTTGGCGCTGCAAGTGTTCAAGGCGATATTGGTTTTGCAAAGGTAATGGAGCAGGTGGGTGCAAACATCGAATGGCATGATGATTACTTAATTGTAAGTAAAGGTGAATTAAATGGCGTTGATATTGATGCCAATGCAATTCCTGATGCTGCTATGACACTCGCAACAGTCGCTCTTTTTGCAAAAGGTAAAACAGCTATACGAAACATTTATAACTGGCGAGTAAAAGAGACGGACCGACTTTATGCGATGGCAACGGAACTTAGAAAGCTTGGTGCTAACGTGGTTGAAGGGCATGATTTTATCGAAATATCACCAACAGATACGATTAAGCTCGCCGAAATTGATACTTATGATGATCATCGTATTGCCATGTGCTTTTCCATGGTTGCTGTGGGTGGTCACGATATCATAATTAACGACCCTAAATGTACCTATAAAACTTTTCCTACCTATTTTGAGACACTTACAAGCGTTTCAGAATAAATTATTTGATAGAAATCACAGTTTTTTCACCGTAAAGTAGCGATAATTTTTTAATTATCGCTTATACTGCGCGGCGATTTTAGTTTTGTACATTTTGGGAGGTTGTAATGAAGGTTAATCAACCCGTTATTACAGTCGATGGACCAAGTGGTTCAGGAAAAGGAACCGTTTGCCGTTTATTAGCAAATAAGCTTGGCTGGGACGTATTAGATAGTGGTGCGATTTATCGTGTATTAGCATTAGCTTCTAGCCACCATATGATAGCACCAACAGATGAAGAAGCTTTGTTGCCGTTAGCGGCCAATTTAGATGTGCAATTTGTGGTAGATACTGAAACGGGTAAAGGCAAGATCGTTTTAGAAGGCGAAGACGTCACCAAATCTATTCGTACAGAAGAAGTTGGTGGTATTGCCTCAAAAATTGCTGCGTTACCGAGTGTTCGAGAGGCGCTATTGCGCAGACAGCGTGCTTTTAGAAGCGAAAATGGGCTTATCGCTGATGGTCGTGATATGGGCACAGTGGTATTTCCAGATGCCATTTTAAAAATATACTTAACAGCATCTGCAGAAGAGCGTGCAAATCGCCGTTTTCTTGAGTTGAAGCAACGTGGTCTTGATGTTAAAATAGACAACTTAGTTGCTGATATCAAAGCGCGTGATGATCGCGATATGAATCGCCCTGTAGCACCGTTAGTGCCAGCAGAGGATGCAATTGTTATAGACACTACTGTACTCGATGCTAATCAGGCATTTGAGCAAGTATTTTCTATGTGTATTGAAAAGAATTTAATTGGTTAACTCACTGGAAGAGTTAATTTTTACAACAACCCCATGCGGCAGGATAGCCAAATGGATATATTTATTTAGAGACTTATAATGTCAGAAAATTTTGCACAGTTATTTGAAGAAAGCTTAAAGGGTTTTGAAGCAGAGCAAGGCTCGATCGTTAAAGGTACTGTTATTTCAATCGAAAATAACATCGTACTAGTTGATGCTGGTCTTAAATCTGAAAGCGCAATCCCTGCTGAGCAATTCAAAAACACTGCTGGTGAATTAGAAGTAGCAGTTGGTGATGAAGTAGATGTTGCACTAGATGCAATCGAAGATGGTTTTGGTGAAACTATTCTTTCTCGTGAGAAAGCGAAGCGTCACGAAGCTTGGATCCGTCTTGAAAAAGCATGTGAAGAGCAAGAAACTGTTACTGGTATCATCAATGGTAAGGTTAAAGGTGGTTTCACTGTTGAAGTTGACACTATCCGTGCATTCTTACCAGGTTCACTAGTTGACGTGCGCCCAGTACGTGACACAGCTCACCTTGAAGGTAAAGAGTTAGAATTCAAAGTTATCAAGCTAGACCAGAAGCGTAACAACGTTGTTGTTTCTCGTCGTGCTGTAATCGAGTCAGAAAACTCACAAGAGCGTGATGAACTTCTACAAAACCTTGTTGAAGGTCAAGAAGTTAAAGGTATCATTAAGAACCTTACTGACTACGGTGCATTCGTTGATTTAGGTGGTGTTGACGGTCTTCTACACATCACAGATATGGCTTGGAAGCGCGTTAAGCACCCAAGTGAGATCGTTAATGTTGGTGACGAAATCTTAGTTAAAGTACTTAAGTTTGACAAAGATAAAACTCGTGTTTCTCTAGGTCTTAAGCAACTTGGCGAAGATCCATGGGCAGCTATCGCTGGTCGTTACCCAGAAGGTTCTAAGCTTTCTGGTCGTGTAACTAACTTAACTGACTACGGCTGTTTCGTTGAAATCGAAGAAGGTGTAGAAGGTCTAGTACACGTTTCTGAAATGGACTGGACTAACAAGAACATCCACCCTTCAAAAGTTGTTAACTTAGGTGACACTGTTGAGGTTATGGTTCTTGAAATCGACGAGGAACGTCGTCGTATATCTCTTGGTCTTAAGCAATGTAAAGCCAACCCATGGCAAGAATTTGCTCGTCTACAAAACAAAGGCGACCAAGTTACAGGTAAGATCAAGTCAATCACTGACTTTGGTATCTTTATCGGCCTAGATGGTGGTATTGATGGTCTAGTTCACCTTTCAGACATCTCTTGGAACACTCCTGGTGAAGAAGCTGTACGTGAATTCAAGAAAGGTGATGAAATCACAGCTATCGTTTTACAAGTTGACCCAGAGCGTGAGCGTATCTCTCTAGGCGTTAAGCAAATCGAAGCTGATCCTTTCAATAACTACCTGGACGCAAACAAAAAAGGTGCTATTGTTAAAGGTAAAGTAACTGAAGTTGACGCTAAAGGTGCTACAGTAGAGCTTATCGAAGGTGTTGAAGGTTACATCCGTGTAGCTGACGTAGCAGTTGAGCGTACTGAAGACGCTACTACTGTTCTTTCTGTAGGCGATGAAGTTGAAGCTAAGTTTGTAGGTGTTGATCGTAAGAATCGTGCAATCAGCCTATCAATCAAAGCAATTTCAGAAGCTGAAGAGAAAGAAGCTTTAGACAAGCTTAAGAAAGAAGAGCCACAGTTCGAAAATGCTATGGCAGCAGCTTTCAAAAATGCTCAAAAAGACTAATTAGTCGACTTGGAAGGGCGGCTTAATAGCAGCCCTTCCTATTAAAATTATAAAGGGTACTTACATGACAAAATCAGAACTGATTGAAAAACTTGCTGAACAGCACGCAAATATCCCAGCGAAAGATGTAGAAAATGCAGTAAAAGAAGTGTTAGAACTTATGGCTGATTCTTTATCTAGTTCAGATCGAATTGAAATCCGTGGTTTTGGCAGTTTTTCACTTCATTTTCGTGCACCACGTGTTGGTCGCAACCCTAAAACAGGTGATAAGGTTGAACTACATGGCAAATATGTACCTCACTTTAAGCCAGGAAAAGAACTACGCGATCGCGTTAACGCAAGTATCGCATAAATTGAGGTTATTTTGACAAAAATACTCAAGACCACTTTTCTCCTGTGCTTGCTATTTATACTATTTGTTTTGGGTTCGCAAAATCCACATTTAGTCCAAATTAACTTTATAATAGCAAGTGCAGAAATTCCCCTCGCTTTCATCATAAGTATTTGTTGTGCATTAGGCTTTTTAATAGGTATTGCACTCTGTACCATCGTATTGTCAAAAGCTAAACTGCAAAATCGTCAATTGAGAAGACAAAATCAGAAGCTTTCTTCACAATTTCAAGAGTAGTTAATGATAGAATTGCTGTTTTTGTTGTTACCTGTTGCTGCAGCTTATGGTTATGTGATGGGAAAAAACAATGCTAATAATGAAGCTCAACAACAAAACCAACAAATCATTAATGAATACAGTAAAGGTCTAAAATTTCTTCTTGATCGGGAGGAAGACCAAGGTTTAGAGCATTTAATCAGTTTACTTGAAATATCAGCAAATTCTGTAGAACACTATCTTACATTAGCGACTTTATTTCGCCGTCGTGGTGAACTTGATAGGGCAATCAAGGTTCATGAATTATTGCTCAAGCATAATTCACTGTCATTAGAACAAAAAAAACATGTGCTTTATGAATTAGCACAAGATTACATGATGGCTGGGCTTTTAGATCGAGCGGAAGATAACTTAGTATATTTATATTCACTAGAAGATGATAATGCACTTTGCCAATTGATGTTGTTGTATTTGCAAAGTCATGATTGGGATAAAGGCATAGCTTTATTTGAATTAAAACATATCGATTTTAAATCTAGCCAACTTAAGAAAACAATCGCTAATTTTTATTGCGAAAAAGCATTGTTAGAAAGAAATTTTAAGCAACTTGATGAAATTTCCGATTTAACTCAAGATCTCGTAAGGCCTAAATACATGCTTGGCGAAAATGCTTTTAATGAAGGAGATTATCTTCAAGCAATTAAGTACTGGGGAAGTTTACTCGATAAAAACACCGCTTTTGCTCCAATATTTTTAGATAAGCTTGAATTAAGCTATGAAAAACTTAATTTACAAAAGAATTATTTTTCACACCTTTTAAAGCATCTAAAAAATGACAATGTACTTATAAAAATCCATTATTGTAAAAATCTAATGGCACAAGGTAAGGTTGATGAAGCAATCAATTACATTACCCAAGTCTTACGCAAACAACCTAATATACGTGGCTTTAGCTTCTTACTCACTCTAATGTCAGAGCAAAGCCAAGATATAAAAGTTGTGCTAACAGAGATAAACAAACTTGTTCAAGACTACATTGCCACAAAAGCACTTTATCAGTGTAATCATTGTGGGTTTACAAGTAAAAAATTGTATTGGTTTTGTCCCTCATGTAAACATGTAGAATCTTTAGTGCCATTAAATGGCGTAGATGGGTTTTAACACAACATTCTTTAAACTATTTATAATCAGGACTCATTAATGAATCACGATGCCAAAGTACTTATTGCATTAGATTATGCGGACGAGAAATCAGCGTTAGATTTTGTTAAACGCGTTTCCCCAAAAGATTGCCGCTTGAAAGTAGGCAAAGAAATGTTTACTTATTTTGGTCCACAATTTGTAAAGAAATTAATCGATTTAGGGTTTGACGTGTTTCTTGACTTAAAATTTCATGATATTCCAAACACAGTAGCCAAAGCAGTTACAGCAGCCGCCGAGCTTGGAGTTTGGATGGTCAATGTGCACGCAAGTGGTGGACCTGAGATGATGCGTAAAGCAAAAGAAGCGCTTAATAAATATGGTGAGAATGCACCACTATTAATTGCAGTTACAATCTTAACTTCAATGGACGAAGATGAATTAAAACGTTTAGGCGTTGATAAAACTCCAGCAGAACAAGTGCAATTTTTAGCACAACTCGCTAAAGATTCAGGCCTTGATGGTGTTGTCTGCTCAGCTCAAGAAGCATCTATTTTAAAAAAAATGCTAGGAAACGATTTTAAACTTGTTACACCTGGCATCAGGCCGTCTGGTTCAGATAAAGGGGATCAAAAAAGAGTAATGACGCCAAGTGAAGCAATCGGTGCGGGTAGTGATTATTTAGTTATTGGTCGTCCAATTACGCAATCTGATGATCCACAAAAAACTTTAATTGAAATAAATAACTCAATAAGTTAAAATATTGTTAACAATAATGCACTAATGCATATTTTTTGTATTAGTGCATATAGCCTTGAAGCAAAAATAATAACAAGAGTAGTTCTTCATGCGTATCTTTATCATCATTACAGTAATTGCTGCAGCATATCTTGGTTATGAACATTATGATAACCAACACCGTCAAAATGCATTTAACACTCTCATTGAGACGATTGATGCACAACCAATTAATCAGTTTGAGCTTAAACAATCACTCAATACACAAGTTACAGCGCGTTGCCAAGCTATCGGTACCGATGAAACAAACCTTGCAAAAATGGAAGAGTGTTTAAACTTAGTGCAAACTTATCAAGATGAATGTGAGCTCCAAATTTTCCGTTTAGCCCCTGTTGAGTTTGAAGATGGTAAAGAGGCCAGAGATTATGGCAAACGTTACCAAAAATGCGTTTTGAGTAATCAATTCACATACTTAGTTGATAACAACACTTTATAATAGAAAAGGCGCTATATGCGCCTTTTTACTTTATTAAACTAATCTTTGTTCCCGCTAGGTCTATTTTTCCTTCTTTAAACAAATGACCGATGGCACGCTTAAAGTTCGCTTTACTACAACCAAACATTTTTTTAATAGCGATAGGATCAGACTTATCACCAAGGTTGATCACACCATTCTCTGAAACTAGTTTTTCATAAATAACATCAGATAATTCATTTGAACCTGCAATTCCAGGTTTAGATAAACGGATATCTAGCTTTCCGTCTTCACGAACCTTTGCAACATAGGCTTGTAGCTTTTGGCCGATAAAAAGTGGTTTGAAAACTTGATCAGTAAACACCATACCCCAAAACTCATTATTAACAATCACTTTAAAACCAAGATCAGTTCGTCCAGCAACAATAATTGATACTTCTTGTGACTTTTTAAATCCAGTAGATTCCGGTTTTACAAATTTATTTAAATTTGATGAACCACATAATCGTTGTGATGCTTTATCTAAATATAGTTTTACGAGATAAGAACGAGATAATTCAAATTTTGGCTTTTGCTCATTAAAAGGAACGAGCAATTCTTTACCAATACCCAAATCGACAAAAGCACCAATTTTATTGATTGAAGTTACTTGAAGAAGTGCGAAATCACCTAATTGAGCAATAGGTGTTTTTGTTGTTGCAGTTAAATTACCTTGCTCTTCATAAACAAACACATCTATTGATTGTTTTGCTATTAAGCCTTCAGGCAGTTCGTCTTTCTTTAAAAAAACTTCACCATTGCCTTGATGATCTGTTAAATAAGCACCTTCATAAGCAATTTCACTAACAATGAGATTGTTGATTTTTCCAAGTTGAATGCTCATTATTCATCATCCTTCATTTTGCGGCGTTTTAGTGGCGCGACACCATCAACATCAAACGGCGCAGGTATCGCCTTAGCTGGTTTTGCTTTACTTGGTTTGTTGTATGTCTTTTTGTTTTTATTTACTTTCTTTTTGCTTTGATTTACTTTTTTCGTATCTTTTACTGTTTCTGATTTTTCTTTAAATCCTTTAAATTTACCTACCAGTCCTACTAATTCAGAAAAGCCAATACGTCTGTTTAAATAACTTTCAATCGCTTTAAAACTTTGCCAATCTTTGGCACTCACTAAAGATAATGCCGTACCTTTAAAACCCGCTCGACCAGTTCGACCAATTCGATGAACATATTCTTCAGCTTGCTTTGGTAAATCAAAATTAATAACTTGAGAAACGTTTAAAAGATCAAGACCACGAGAGGCTACATCAGTAGTAACTAATATTTGCGCATGGCCGCGCGAAAACGAATCCATTATAGAATTACGCTTACTTTGGTTCATATCACCTGACAAAGCTAATGTTTTGAAACCCGTTTCTTCTAATAATTCAGAAAGTTTAACGGTATCTTCTCGTGTTGCGGTAAAAATAATTTGCTGACCAGATTCAGCTTGTTTTGTAGCTGCTTTTAATAATTCAATTTTGTGGTCTAGGTGATCTGCTAAATAGAATTTTTGTGTAATGTCTTTATGCTCTTGCGTACTTGCGTCAATGGTTACACGCTTAGGATTTTTTAATAAATTACGAGATAGGGCATCTACTTCTGCATGCTCTAACGTTGCAGAAAAGAATAATGTTTGTCTAAGACGATGATTTGCAGCCTCATTAATGCGTTCAATTTGTTCTTTAAAACCAAGTTCTAACACACGATCAGCTTCATCTAAAATAAGAAGTTCAAGACCTTCTAAGTAGAAATTTTTATCATCAAGATGGTCGCATAATCGCCCTGGGGTCGCCACCACAAATTGCGGATCTTTACGCAATGCTTTAACTTGATCATTGTAGTTATCACCACCGACAATTTTTGTTGCTTTTAATGCGGTGCCAGCAATAATCAACGTAAGCTGTTTATATACCTGATTTGCAAGCTCGCGTGTTGGCGTAATGATTAAAGCGCGAGGATCGCGTTTACTTAGAGCTTTTTGTTTACTCAATCGGGTAATTGCAGGTAACAAGAAAGCAAATGTTTTACCTGAACCTGTTTTAGATTGAGCAAGTAAGTCATGACCTGCGATTGCAACTGGAATTGCTTGTTGCTGAATTTCTGTTGGTGTTGAAATACCAATGTGTGAAAGTTGACTTGCGATGCGTTTATCAACGCCAAGATCTACAAAGGACAAATGTGTCTCTCCACTAATGCGTTTGTGGCAAAAAAATAAAGCCATATTTTACATGAAAGACAAAAACATAGCTAATAACGTATTTTAACTGTACAAATTATAGCCAACAGAATTGAACCTAACTACGTTTCTGATACAATAGCGACCCATTTTGGCGCCGGATTTACGTTCCGGTTATTATTTAAAGCTAAACATTAGGTTTATTATGTCTCAACAATACGTCGTGTGTGCCCTTTATAAATTCGTATCTTTGCCTAACTACAAAGAATTACGTCAACCGTTATTAAATACAATGGAACAAAATAATGTTCGTGGAACGTTACTTTTAGCCGAAGAAGGTATTAACGGTACCGTTGCTGCAAAAAGAGAAGGTATCGATGCATTACTTTCTTGGTTAGATAAACAACCAGGGCTTGATAATATTGTATCTAAAGAATCTTTCGATGATGAATGTCCTTTCTACCGTACAAAAGTAAAACTGAAAAAAGAAATTGTGACCATGGGGGTGCAAGGTGTTGACCCTAAAAAAGTGGTTGGCACCTATGTAAAACCAAAAGACTGGAATGCCTTAATTTCGGATCCAGATGTTGTTTTAGTTGATACCCGTAACGATTATGAAATAGAAATTGGTACGTTTGAAAATGCCGTTGATCCTAAAACCAAGACATTCAGAGAATTCCCTGAATGGGCTGAGAAAAACCTCGACCCTAGCAAGAATAAAAAAGTTGCTATGTTTTGTACCGGTGGTATACGCTGTGAAAAATCCACAGCGTATATGAAAGAGCAGGGCTTTGAAGAAGTTTATCACCTTGAAGGCGGTATTCTTAAGTACTTAGAAGAAGTACCAAAAGAAGACACCATGTGGAAAGGTGAATGTTTTGTGTTCGATAACCGTGTAGCAGTAGATCATGACTTAAATAAAGGTTCATACGATCAATGTCACGCATGTCGTATGCCAATTACTGAAGAAGAAAAGCAGCTTGATGCATACCAAGAAGGTTTGTCGTGTCATCATTGTATTGACACAATAAGTGATGAACAGCGCGAGCGTTTTGCTGAGCGCCAAAAGCAAATAGAACTTGCAAAAGCCCGTGGTGAAGGCCATATTGGCAATGAAGCACAAGAAACTATTGCAAAACGCAAAGCTGAGAAAGCAGCACGTAAAAAAGCGCAATCAGAAAACGCTTAAAACGACGTTGTAAAGAAAAACCGGCTTATTGCCGGTTTTTTTATTTTCAAAATGAGTTTAACTATAACAACTAGTAAGCTTCGTTATGAACACCTGCTGCTCGTCCTGATGGATCAGCGTTATTTTTAAATGATTCATCCCACTCTAAAGCTGCTTCTGTAGAACACGCAACAGACTTACCATAAGGAACAGTTTTCGCTGCAGCATCACCCGGGAAATGTTCTTCAAATAATGAACGATAGTAATAAGCTTCTTTTGTAAGTGGTGTATTAATTGGATATTTGAACGCCGCAGCTTCCATCATTTGGTCAGACACAATTGACTCTACATGCTCTTTTAAGGTATCAATCCAGCTATAACCAACACCATCAGAAAATTGCTCTTTTTGACGCCACAACACTTCATCAGGTAAGTAGCCATCAAATGCTTCACGAATGATGTGTTTTTCAATCTTGCCGTCTTTACACATTTTACCTTCAGGGTTAATACGCATTGCCGTATCAACAAATTCTTTATCCAAGAATGGTACACGCGCTTCCACACCCCAAGCTGCCATCGATTTGTTTGCACGTAGACAATCGAACTGGTGTAGTTTACTTACTTTACGGTTAAGCTCGTCATGAAATTCTTTTGCATTTGGCGCTTTATGGAAGTACAAGTACCCGCCAAATAGTTCATCTGCACCTTCGCCAGAAAGTACCATTTTAATGCCCATCGCTTTAATATAACGTGCCATTAAGTACATCGGCGTAGACGCACGAATTGTTGTTACATCATATGTTTCAATATGATAAATAACCTCTTTGAGCGCATCTATACCTTGTTGAATTGTAAAGGTAATAGGGTGGTGAATAGTGCCAATAGCGTCTGCAACTTTTTGTGCTGCGGCTAAATCAGGCGAGCCTTCTAAGCCAATAGAAAAAGAGTGCAACTGAGGCCACCAAGCAATCGATTCATCGTTATCCTCAACACGTTTAGCTGCAAACATTTGCGTGATTGCTGAGATTACCGATGAATCTAAACCGCCCGATAATAATACGCCGTAAGGCACATCACACATCAATTGGCGTTTAACTGCCGCTTCTAACCCTTCTTTTACATCACTTACTTTTGCTTCGTTATCTTTTACCGCATCATAACTTTGCCAGTCACGTGCATAATAAGGGCGAATTTCACCGTCTTGACTCCATAAGTAATGACCCGGTGGGAATTCTTCAATGGTTTTACAAATAGGTGCAAGTGCTTTCATTTCAGATGCAACATAAAAGTTACCATGCTCATCATAACCGGTATAAAGTGGAATAATACCAATATGGTCACGGCCAATTAAGTATGCGTCTTTTTCTTCATCGTATAAACAAAATGCAAAAATACCGTTTAAGTCATCTAAGAATTCAGGCCCTTTTTGTTTATAAAGTGCTAGTAATACTTCACAATCTGATTCAGTTTGAAATTCAAAGTCTACGGTAAGATCTTGTTTTAATTGTTTGTGGTTATAAATTTCACCGTTTACTGCCAGTACGTGTGTTTGCTCTGTGTTATAAAGTGGTTGCGCGCCACTTGAAACACCAACGATGGCTAAACGCTCGTGTACCAAAATTGCTTTTTCTGATGAATATACGCCCGACCAATCTGGGCCACGGTGACGAAGTAACTTCGACATTTCGATTGCTTGTGAGCGCAACTGCGTTGCATCTGATTTAATGTCTAGTACACCAAAAATTGAACACATACTTCTTTCCTCATTCCTGTCAATTTTTCTTATCTTGGATAAGTTTGTTAATTAATTTGTACCAAACCAAAAATCAAATGTCACATCAAAATGAACAAAAAATAATAATTTACTAATTTGATTGTGTATTCTTTAAAAATACAAGCTTATAACGATTGGATTACCAATAATTAACGATGATTTACAATGAATATTATCAAATCGATAATTCAGTGCATTTTTCGAACAAAAAAGTAATTTTGAGTAAGTTTATGCAGTTAATCAAAAAACTAGATTTTGGATTTAACAAAGACTTTTATTAGCCTTTAAATGCGACGTGATAAATTTATGAAGTCGTTTTGTAGATAGGGGTAAAAGAAAAAACCCCTCAATTGAGGGGTTTTTGTTGGGTTTCTCAGTGTTCATTACACCGGGAATGAGGAACTGTTACTGTGTAAGCGGTTTACACTGTCATTTCAGGAATGTCACCTTCAACAATTAATTTACCAGCCGTTTTACTGATAATTTCATCAACACTCACACCAGGTGCGCGCTCTAATAAATAAAAAGCACCGTCTTTTACTTCTAACACAGCTAAATCGGTTACGATTTTCTTAACGCAGTTAACACCTGTCAGTGGTAACGTGCATGATTCAAGTAATTTTGATTCACCGTGCTTATTAGCGTGGGTCATGGTAACAACAATATTTTTTGCACCTGCAACTAAATCCATTGCACCACCCATGCCTTTAACAAGCTTTTTAGGGATCATCCAAGAAGCAATATTTCCTTGTTGATCAACCTCAAAGGCACCAAGTACTGTTAAATCTACATGACCACCACGGATCATTGCAAAGCTTTCGGCACTATTAAATATTGCCGCACCTGTGGCTGCTGTAACGGTTTCTTTACCCGCGTTGATCATATCCGCATCAACTTGGTCACGAGTAGGGTATGGCCCCATACCTAATAAACCATTTTCAGACTGCAGCATTACTTCCATACCATCGGGTACATAGTTGGCAACTAAGGTAGGAATACCAATGCCTAAATTAACGTAATAACCGTCTTGTAGTTCTTGTGCAACACGCATTGCAACTTGTTCTCTTGATAACGCCATGTTGCCTCCTAGTCTTTTGTAGTTACACGTTCGATGCGTTTTTCAAAGTTACCTTTAATCACGCGATTAACATAAATGCCTGGAGTATGGATTTCGCTTGGTGATAGTTCACCTGGCTCAACAATCTCTTCTACCTCAGCTACTGTGATTTTACCCGCCGTTGCGGCCATAGGGTTAAAGTTCATTGCTGTGTGGCGAAACACTAAATTACCGTAACGATCTGCTTTCCACGCTTTTACAATGGCAAATTCACCCGTAATTGACTCTTCAAGAATATACGGGCGACCATCAAATTCTTTAACTTCTTTGCCTTCAGCTACCGGTGTACCGAAACCCGTTGCGGTATAAAACGCAGGGATACCGGCACCGCCAGCACGCATTTTCTCAGCAAGCGTACCTTGTGGCGTAAGCTCAACTTCAATTTCACCATTTAGCAATTGTTGTTCAAAAATCGCGTTTTCACCAACGTATGATGCGATGATTTTTTTAATTTGCTTGTCGTGTAATAAAATACCTAAGCCAAAATCATCCACACCACAGTTATTTGAAACCACTGTAAGATCAGTGGTGTTTCTACGTTTAATTTCTGCGATTAAGCCCTCTGGAATACCACATAAGCCAAATCCGCCTGCGATAACAGTATCGCCGTCTTTAATGCCTTCAAGTGCGTCTTGGTAATTGTCGACGACCTTATTAAAACCTGCCATAAAATTCTCCTGAACGAGTAGGGCGAGAAATCGGTTAAGTTAGTTTGGCTTTTAATGCCAGTGAAACTTTACTTGTTGGTTGTTTATTTAATGCTTCACTAATTTGCCAACCTGCTTGGGCTAGCATTTCTAAATCAATTCCATGCTCAATGCCAAGTCCATTAAGCATATAAATTAAATCCTCAGTGGCAAGATTTCCTGACGCACCAGCAGCATAAGGGCAGCCACCAAGGCCAGCAACTGCGCTGTCGACTGTTTTAATGCCCATATTAAGTGCGGTATACACGTTAGCAAGTGCTTGGCCGTAGGTATCGTGAAAGTGTACAGCTAACTTGTCAGCTGATACTTGCTCAAGCAGGGCGTTTAATAATTGTTCTGTAGAATGAGGCGTGCCAACACCGATAGTGTCACCAAGCGATACTTCGTAACAACCCATAGATAAGAGTTTTTTGGTTACTTTTACTACTATATCAAGGTTAACATCACCATCGTATGGGCAACCCATAACACACGACACATAACCGCGAACCGGAATATCATGTTGCTTGGCAAAGTCCATTACTGGTTGAAAACGTGTGATGGATTCATCAATTGAACAATTTATGTTTTTTTGGGTAAAGGCTTCACTTGCCGCTGTGAATATAGCAAACTCATTAGCGCCTGCATTGAATGCAAGCTCAGCACCTTTTAAATTAGGTGTAAGCGCGCTGAATGTGCTGAGTACACTTTTATCAATCTGGCCTAATACGTCGCTAGAATCTGCCATTTGTGGCACCCATTTGGGTGACACAAATGCTCCTGCTTCGAGATGCTTAACACCAGCTTTTGCAAGTGCGTTAATCAGCAATACTTTATCTTGTGTTGAAACTGCACTTTCATTTTGCAAGCCATCACGTGCCCCTACCTCAACTATTTTTACAAATTTTGGTTGCATTATGCTTCCTCAACTTTAGCAAGTAGGTCACCGTGCGATACAAGGTCGCCTTCTGCAAAATAAAATTGACTTAACTGGCCATCAAATGGTGCCGTTAAGGTATATTCCATTTTCATTGCTTCAATAATAATAACCGCATCACCTTGTTTAAGGTTATCGCCTACGCTTGCCACTTGCTTCACAACAGTACCATTAAGTGGTGCTTGTAAACTATTACCATCATTTTGTTTTTCAGCTACATAGTGCTTACTTTTTAAAGCAAATTGGTGGGTGTTACCGCTGTGCATAATCGCAATAGTCTGCTCATCTAATACAAACTTCGCCGTGTGTTTTTCACCGTTGATAAATGCAGTGAGGCTATTACCATTAAAATCGGCATTTACAGCAAAAAGCTCATTATCGTAAACGAATGTCATAGCGTCGTTATTACGTTGGCATTCAAGTGTAAAATCAATAAACGGTAGGGTGTAATGGTTACTCGCATTTAAGCTAAATGCCGTAAGCGTATTCCAAGGTGATGTACTTGTTTGACAAGTATTTGCATTAATATAAACAAGCGCCGCCATGATTAATTGCAGCGTTTGCTCTTGTTCATCTTGTTGCGTTAGCTCGCTAATGTGATCATCAATAAAATGGGTGCTGGTTGGGCTTTCGATAAAGCTTGGGTGATTTGCTAAAGTATGCAAAAAGCTCACGTTAGTCGCAACACCTGAAATGGCTGTTTTCTCAAGCGCGAGTGATAACTGGCGCAGCGCAACTTTACGATTTGCACCGTGCACAATCAGTTTTGCAATCATCGGATCGTAAAATGCAGAGATTTCAGAACCTTCAATCACCCCGGTATCGATTCTTACCGCTGATAGCTCACTTTCATGTTCATTTGGCATATCAAATAGAGTTAATACGCCCGAAGATGGCATAAAGTCATCACTTGGTTCTTCTGCATAGATGCGCGCTTCAAAAGCATGGCCAGAAATCACCACTTGGTCTTGCTCTAGCGGTAGCGGCTCGTTACTAGCAACGGCTAATTGCCATTCTACTAAATCTTGACCCACCACACATTCAGTAACTGGGTGTTCTACTTGCAAGCGTGTATTCATCTCCATAAAGAAGAATTCATCGCCACACAATAAGAATTCAACGGTACCTGCGCCTTTATAGTTAATTTTTTTGGCGCAGCGTACCGCCGCTTCTCCCATTTCTTTACGAAGTTCTGCGCTTAAATCTGGCGCTGGGGCTTCTTCAATCACTTTTTGATGACGACGTTGTAGTGTACAGTCGCGATCGCCTAAATAGATACAGTTACCGAAGTTATCTGCAAAAACTTGCACTTCTACGTGGCGTGGCGCCTCAACATAGCGTTCAATCAGAACTTTATCGTTGCCAAAGCCAGCAAGTGCCTCACGCTTTGCACCTTCTAACTCTTTATTAAATGATACGCTATCGCGTACTACACGCATGCCTTTACCGCCACCACCATAGGTCGCTTTTATTAAAACTGGAAAGCCAACTTTTTCCGCTTCTGCCAGTAAAAAGGCTGGGTCTTGGTTTTCACCATAGTAACCAGGTACAAGCGGCACATTGGCTTCAAACATCAGCTCTTTAGAGCGTGATTTTGACCCCATTGCGTTAATCGCTTCACTGCTTGGGCCAATAAAAATAATGTTATTTTGCTCGCACTTATCAGCAAAATGAGTGTTTTCTGATAAAAAGCCATAGCCTGGGTGAATTGCATTTAC
>NZ_JBFKMX010000064.1:0-20264 GCF_041629635.1 Pseudoalteromonas sp.
AGCGGGCTTTTTGCGTTTTAGACACTAAACGAGTTTAGAATTAAGCAACCAGGCTTCAGAATATTGTTGAATCCTGAATCCTGAATCCTGAATCCTGAATCCTGAATCCTGAATCCTGAATCCTGAATCCTGAATCCTGAATCCTGAATCCTGAATCTAAGCTATTTCAGCTTGTTCTTGAGGTGAAAAGATAACTTTAGGATCAATGATAATACTGTGCTTATTATCCATATTAATTAGGCCTTTCATCATATGCCTAGTTTGCGGGTCAATATCAAAACCTACCGAAGTTAATTGCTCTAGAGGCTTAATATCATCCTTGTTGACTGTTAATGAGTCCTCTACCTTATCAACCAATAAGCCTATATGTGGTGTTTTACCATCTTTGGTGGTGAAGATGATTATTGGCTTATAATCTAGTGTGATTTGTTCTCTGGCTGTTTGAAATAACCTAACAAGAATCGTAAATATTTTACGTTTCTTCTCATGAAATAGAGTAAGGGCTTCACCTGATGAATCGTTTTGATTAATTGTGAGTAATTCATCTGCCATTGCATGAAGTTCGCGATGAGGCTGATCAAATTTCATTAAGATAACTCTTAGTTCATCGTTATCAGTTTTAAAATTGTTGTACCACGTGCCAAAGGCACATTTATCTGGATCTTTAGCTTTTTCGAAAGGCACACCATTTGTTAAGCTATTCTCTAACGCATCAAGCCAATCTTGATGATCTTTTTCTCTTGCAATAAGTAAATTTGAGAGTTCTTGATTTGTCACATGCGTTGATTGGTTATTTAACACCATGGCTAAATCAAAAATTGGCGTTGGTGTACCAAGGTAATCTTTAACTCCAATAAAGCTCTTGTTCTTATTAGGGAGCTCTGTAAGGTTGTTCTCATAACGTTCAGTTAATAATATATCGAGTATTTTTAAAGCAATTGTTTTTGAGCCAACTTTAAAATTGATAAAATCCATATACGTTTCTTTCCAAACATTGACATTTCTTAAATAGAGCATAGTTGAGCTTGTCAAAAATGCACGTATGATAAGTAGCTAACTTACCGATTATTATATTAAAAGACAGTATCGTAATGAAAAATGAATCGAAGCTACTTGCAGGCAGTCTAGCATTGTTTTTAACAGTAAATACATATGCAAAACAAACTTCAATAATGCTTAGTGTAGAAGAACAAAGGATAACTGAGCAGCACAAGTACGATGCAACGTTAGGAAACACTAAAAAATTATCGCTCTTTGTTCAGCAGTGGTTACTTGTAAAAAATTATAAGCAAGCAAAGCAACTGTTAAAAACGGAAGGCACGCGTTTGTGGTCAGAGATAAAATCACAAGTGAAAAGTCAAAGACGTTATGATGATAGGCCTTTATATTGGCAGCGTTTAGCTATTAAAGCCCAGATTAAGAAGCAACCCTTAAAATTCACAGAGACAGAATTAGAAAGCTTACTCGAGGTATTTGAAAATGTATCGCGCGGTTATGATGATATTGACTATCGCTATAACACAGCGAAACAAATTTTTATTACTGGGTTTGATCCCTTCTTACTGGATAAGAATATTGGGCAAAACAATCCATCTGGTTTGGCTGCACTTAGTTTAGATGACAAAGTTATTGAATTAAATGGTGTTAAGGCTGAGATTAATGCTGTTATTGTGCCTGTACGCTACGAAGATTTTGATATTGGAGAAATTGAATCGCTTTTGGCACCGATTTATATAAACGGGAAAGTGGATTTGGTTTCTACTGTTTCTATGGGTAGAGAACACTTTGATCTTGAACGTTTTCCTGGCAAGCGTCGCAGTGTTACAGCTCCTGACAATTTAAACGTGCTTTCTGGTGGAACAGTTAAAGCACCTGTTATCTCAAAGTTGGCTGGTGAAACGCTCTCAGGTAATGAGTATGTTGAATTCAGTTTACCAGTTGCCGCAATGCAAAAAGCCAAAGGTAAATTTCAAGTAATCGATAATGTGAAAGTAGTGACGTTAGAAAAAGGTGAGTTACAGCCTAAATTACTCTCAGAATTAGATGGGCTTACAGCGGTTTATGGTAGCGGTGGTGGTTATTTATCAAATGAAATTTCCTACCGTAGTATTCGTTTACAAAATCGGCTTGGAACTAAAGTACCAACAGGTCATATTCATACTCCACGAATTAAAGAGTTTGATGAGGAGACTAATAAAGCGATTGTGAATCAAATTGAAGAAATGCTAAAGCAAGCAATTATAACACTTTAAAAATATTCAAAATGATTAAGGAAAACCGTGTTACCATCTATTTCTTCTTTGACTTCAATATAATTTCTTGTTGCACTATCGAGTTTTTCTTTGTTTCTTTTTAATTCGGTTAAGAGACATTCTTTCGTTAAATCTTTACAGTTTTTAGCTGCATTATAGAATATATAGGCATTAGCATAGCCTTCGAGGTGCACTCTAGTTGGATTCAGAATGCCAGCTTTTGTCATTGTTTGTAAAAAACGTTTACACCATTCTTCTGTACATCCTTTTACCGTTGGCATAACTTCTGTAACTAAAATCCGACTGTGCTGTTTTATTCTTGAAAATAATTCATCGCTAGAGACAAAGGAAACAGAGGTGAATTGCGGTGTGAAGTTTTGTTGTGCTGCTAAGTTGATAAAATGTGCTAATGGTTCGTAGGTACCTACTAAGCAAACCGCTTCTGCTTCACTGACTTTTAGTCGCTTTAAAGCTTCTTTAATATCTTGTGTATTACGTTTGAACCGTGCAATTTCTACTGGTTTTATAGCGTATGGTTGCATCGCTTTTTCTAAGCCATTTTGTACCGAGAGACCAAACTCGTCGGCTTGAATCAAAAAGGCGATTTTCTTGACGTTCAATTGTTTAACCAAATAATCAATTTGTACTTTTGCTTCGTCGTAGTAGCTAGCTCGCAAATTAAAAACATTAGCTTTGCCGCGTAAAAACTCAGCACCAGTAAAAGGGGTGATAAATGGAATTTGATGTGAGTCTATAATCGGCTGAATTGCGTTTGATGTTGGTGTGCCGACAAACGAAAATAACGCATCCACCCTAGCAGTGCTAACAAGGTAACGGGTATTAATTACCGTTAAGTGTGGTTCGTACTGATCATCGCGAGTTAACAGCTCAATTAAACGACCATTAACACCACCTGATGCGTTAATCTCACTAAAAAAAGCGCTCGCCCCTTGCTCCAGTTGAACACCTAATTTAGCCGATGGTCCACTAAATGCTGCGGACATTCCCAACTTTAGAGATGGCTGTTGTGTAGCTAGTGAAAAAAAGGGCATACAACAGATAAATATGATTACTTTAAATTTTAAAATAATGACTACACCATTCACGAGCAGCTTGTTTAAGCGCTAAAGTAAGTTGCTTTTTCCCAGTTAATGCAAGAGCTTCAATCACATCCGCTTCTGACATATTTTGTAATACTAGCTTAATTATCAATTTTCTAGAAACATTTTCCAGTTGCAATAATAGCTTGGGGTATGCTTTAACTTGGTCAAACAACGCATAGCGCGCTTGATCAAAGTTAACTTCGCCTTTACTAAAGCGTAGTACCAAGTTTATATTACAGTTTATCGGTTCTACTGGTGATTGTCTGTTCGACAATAGTGTGAGTACTAGCTCACTTTGTAAACGTGAGAATGAGCGCGATAATTCAAAAATAAACTGTTGTTGAAAATGTTGTTCTAACGAGTTTAATTGTGCTTCAAGCTTTGTTGCTTTAATCACTAAACAAGAGTGCTCACCACTGGCTTTATCACACTTAGCCCCCAGTTTGATTATTTTATATTTTTGTCTCAGCCAAAAATTGCAAAGCTTGCTTTCTGCACCAAAACTCGCACCGATAAACTCCACTTCATCACATAATAATGACTCAATTGCACTGAGTAACTGGGTGCCTATGCTTTCGCCTTGGCAAAAAGGGTTAACGGCAATGCGAATAATACGTGCATAACGTTTTGCTAATAGGTCTTTATCACCAAGCAGTGTGGCAGTGGATTGTGCCAGCAAGTTGCCCTGAGGTCTTCGCAAGCCGGATATAATATCACTAGCTAAGGGGTCATCTATTTCGCCTTCTAAGGCTATCAGTGCAGCAGCTAAAATAGTGCCATTTTGTTCAGCAACAAATAATTTTAGATTATTGCCATCGAGCATATGCCTTAAGTCGTTAGCACTGGTTTGGTAATGCGCCATCACTAAAACAGCAAATACTTGCTTTAATAAAGATTCATTATTAGCTAATTGCTGTTGTGTAATTTCGCAAAAATTAATTTGTTGTTTGTGATCAGGTGATGGCTCAGTAAAGTCGGCATTCAGTACAAGTAATTGATAAATTGCCTGCTCTAAAGGATCGTTTGAGTTGTAGCGAATTGGGTCCGCCAACTCTCTCGGTTGGCAGTTGCTGCGCGTTTTTTGTAGGTACGGAATAAAGCGTAAATTAAACCCTCGACCAGTGCCTTCATAGCCATGAAGCGTTGTAGAAAAGCCAAGCTTTATCGGTAAATCGAGCGCTTTTTTTAATAAGCTTACAGGCAAGGTTGCCGCTTCATCAATTAATACCAAATCGAAGTTTGTTGCTTGGTTTAGCAACGCATCAGGTGCAATAAAATCAAGTTGTACGTCATTATCAATTAGCAACTCGAAGTGTTTAAATACAGTGGCAACAGTTTGCTTATGGTGGGCACAAATTGCTACGCGTTTATCTTGCGAAACATAATTTGCAGCAAGCATTCCAAGTGTTGCAGACTTTCCTCTGCCTCTATCAGCAGTTAGTAAAAACGTGGCGCGGCGCTTAGTTATAAATTTGCTTAAATCAGCAACTAGATTTTGCTGTTCTTTATACTGAGTACTCTCAGTTGCAGCGTACATTGGGATTGTTGGCAGTGCATTGTGCTCTGAAACAATCAAAGTGTGCTCGTTGTTTTTAAGCAACGAAATTAACCGAGTTTGAAAAAGTGAAATAGACTTGTGTGGTTTATTAGCACTTTGAAAACGAGCAAACGCTGGATCCGCTTGCTTAGCGTAACTTTCAAAATTTGGCATTAGCAGTACCAGTAGGCCGCCTGCTTTTACCGTACCAGCCACGGTTGCTAGCTTGTCCGGCATCAGCCCTGAATTTACGTCAAATACTACTGTGCTATATTCTTGCCCTAATAACTGGTGATTATGCTCAGGCCAAAAATTTACTGAGGGGTGGTGACTCAGGGTTAATAAATCGGGGTAAACCGTTTTTAAGGTATCAACTTGTTGCCAACACCAATGCTCACACCCTGACAAAACCAATAACTGACGATGTTTGCTCGTTAGTAGCGACTGATGTAATTGGTTGAGCCAGGTGTTAGTCAGCATAATTTACATCGCTTGTAATTTCGCATACATGGTAACTAACCATTTAGTGCCATGATCATCAAAGTTAACTTGAATACGCGCCTGTGGGCCCGTACCCTCATAGTTTAGCACCGTACCTTCACCAAATTTCCCGTGCATTACGCGCTGGCCGAGTTTAAAGCCAGTATCGTTAAAGGTTTCTAAGCTGATGGTATTACTAAAACGGCCTGTGGTTTTAGGCTTAGTAATTTGTGTTTTAACACGAATTTCATCCAAGCAATCTTCAGGTAATTCGCGAATAAAACGTGACGGACTGTGAAACTTTTCTTGTCCGTATAAACGGCGGCTTTCCGCGTGACAAATATAAAGCTTTTGCATCGCGCGTGTCATACCTACATAACACAGTCGACGTTCTTCTTCTAAACGGCCGGTTTCTTCTTGGCTTTGTTGCGACGGGAACATGCCTTCTTCAACGCCTGCCATAAATACCAACGGGAACTCTAAGCCTTTGGCCGAGTGCAGAGTCATCATTTGTACTGCATCTTCGTGTTCGTCTGCTTGCCCTTCACCTGATTCAAGCGCGGTGTATGCTAAAAAGCCATCAAGGGGTGAGCTAAACTCTTCTTCATCTGGCAATTCGTATTGGCTAGTAGCGTTAATTAATTCTTCTAAGTTTTCTACGCGCGCTTGGCCTTTCTCACCTTTTTCTGCCATATACATCGCCATTAGACCTGATGTTTGAATAGCATATTTGGTTTGTTTATCTAACGATTTATCGAGAATATTGTCTTCAATCTGATCGATCAGTTCAATAAACGAATTAACCGCATTGGCAGCGCGCCCCGCTAAATGTTTTTCTGCGAGTAAGGTTTTTGCTGCATACCAAAGTGGTAATGATTCGCTACGCGCGCAATCACGAATCAGACTTAATGTGCGATCGCCAATGCCGCGCGTTGGGGTATTAATAATACGCTCAAATGCAGCGTCATCATTGCGGTTATTTACAATGCGTAAGTAGCATAATGCATCTTTGATTTCTTGACGTTCGAAGAAGCGCATACCGCCATAAATACGGTAAGGAATTCGCGGTGACTGAATATTTAATTCAGATTCCAGTACACGTGATTGGGCGTTGTTGCGGTATAAAATGGCACAGTCTTGCAGTGCATTACCTTGCTCAAACCAAGCCTTAATTTTACTTACAATAAAACGGGCTTCATCTAGCTCGTTATAAGCAGCGTAAACCCCAATTTGTTCACCTTGATTGCCGTCAGTCCACAGCTCTTTACCCATGCGCTCGGAGTTATTGGCAATTAAATGGTTTGCCGCTTTTAGAATATTACCTGTTGAGCGGTAATTTTGTTCTAAGCGAATGGTTTGTGCATCAAAGTCACTAATAAACTGTTTAATATTCTCGATACGCGCGCCACGCCAGCCATAAATACTTTGGTCATCATCACCCACGATCATGATCTTGTTGCTTTTACCAGCAATCAATTTTAACCACTGATATTGAATGGTGTTGGTATCTTGGAATTCGTCTACCAGCATATGCGGAAAACGCTGTTGGTAGTGACGAAGTAAGGTTGGTTGATCGCGTAATAATTCAAAACAACGCATTAAAATTTCGGCAAAATCGACTAAGCCTGCACGGTCACATGCTTCTTGGTAAGCGGTATAAATACGCAGCATCATTTGCTCGTTAGGGTCAAACGCTTGAATATGTTTAGGGCGTAAACCTTCGTCTTTTTTAGCGCCAATATACCAAGCCGCTTGTTTGGCTGGCCATTTCTTCTCATCGATGTTCATTGCTTTCAATAAGCGACGGATCATTCTGATTTGGTCATCAGTATCGAGAATTTGAAATGATTCTGGTAGGTTTGCTTCTTTATGGTGGGCGCGTAGAATACGATGGGATAAGCCGTGGAAAGTACCAATCCACATACCGCCAACAGATGCTTTAAGTGTTGCTTCAACACGGCTGCGCATTTCTTTTGCAGCTTTGTTGGTAAAGGTTACGGCAAAAATGCTGTAAGGGGATGCATGTTCAACTTGCATTAACCAAGCAATACGATGGACAAGTACGCGGGTTTTACCTGAGCCTGCGCCTGCCAGTACCAGCATATTTTGCAATGGGGCGGCAACGGCTTCGCGTTGATTGTCATTTAAACCATCTAATAATTCAGAAACGTCCATCGAAGTTAACTCTTTACCAAAATTGGCAAAAGTATAACAGGAGTTGATTTAATACCAAATAGAATACTGTTTTTATAAACAGGGGTTGGTTGTCTATTGAGTTTTTTCGCTAACCTTTACATTATGAGTAGGCTGCGGAAGCTCTGAAAATTTTGTTTCTAAGTACGTTTTTACAAACGTTGATCTTTCTTCCTTAGGTAAAGTTGCGATTATATTTTCAATGTGAGTTATTTGTTGTTTTTCTTGAAAGTGAGATATAACTTTGTCACCACTTATGAGTAAGAATAGAATTAGCAGAGGGCCCATAACAGGAAATCCATTCCGTCCTTTTAACTTTCCATCTATATAAAGCTTCACCCCAGTTAACCAGTTATTGGTTACGCGAACGTGATGGTCGTTTAAGTCGAATTCCCATTCTTTATACATAATGTTAGTCCTTTTTATTATTTAAGTCTTTAGTCGTCTGAGCAGGTTAACTTTCGTTATTCTTCGTTTGCTAAGTCACTATAAGGGTTTTCCGTCTTATAAAGTTGTTCAACACGCTGCTTTAGGTACTTTGTAGAAAACTTCACACGCTCTTCTTCTGGTAAACTAGCAATGACATTTTCAATATGTCGCATCTGCTGTTTTTCACGATAAATTGAAATCAGGGTTTCACTGCCAAAGAGAAAGAAAAACAGCAGCCCAAAACCCACTAAGTACAATAACGTATCCATTGACTAAATCCTTTTAGCTATTTAATTGATTAATATAACGCTTCGTACTTAGCGATACGCGTTCGTGGGAAGAGTAAACTAGCAGGCTTTCAGCTTCTGTAGTTAATTTTACAGATACCTCAACAGTAAACAGCGCAAATGGAATAACCTCTAAAGTACCTAAATTTTCGAGCTCTATTTTGATAAAAGTATGGGTACCGAGCGCAATTGGAAATCTATTTTTACCTTTTAGCTGCCCATCAACGTATAACTTCAATCCTGTGAACCAATTGTTTGTAATACGGACTTCGTGTTGTGCTAATTGAAATTTCCATTCTGAGTACATAGTTTCGTTTCCCTAATTGCGTTATTTTGTTTGCTGGCTAATTTACTGAATTCTTGGGAAATGAATTTGGGAAAGTGATAAACGGCAACTTAAGCTGCTGTAAGGAAAAAATGTGTAACTTACAGCATATAGTGATTAGATAAAGTTATTTAAATCAAGAATGTCGGATATATCTAGGTGTGCTAATCCATTATATCGGTAAGGTACAAAAGTATTTTCTAGCCAAACGCTATAGCAGCCAGCATTATTCGCGCCTTGCACATCTGAATCAAGGCTATCACCCACATGCAAAATCTCGTTGAGACTTACACCTAATCGCTGGCAGGCCAAATCAAACATATCGCTTGCTGGTTTGGCTTTACCGTGAGGACCTGCTTGTAATACTAAATCGAAGCTGTCTTTCAAATTAAACTGGCTTACATCGACATTACCATTGGTAATAGCAATCACTTTGTATTTTTTACGAAGTGAGGCGAGTAAATCAATTACCTCTGGTGCTACCTCAATATTGCTACGTGCTTTGGCAAATGCGTTATAGGCTTGCTCTGCATGGAAAGCGGCATTCTCGACCTTTAGTGCTTCTAAACCCCAAAGTAACGCTTTTTGACGCCATAAGGTTACATCATTAATAATCTCAGGGTGTTCTAGCGCATAGCCATTTCGGCAAGTGCGCCAAAAGTCGCCGTTTTGTGCTGCCCACTCAGGGATAAGTGCAAGGTAATCTTGCTGTGCTTTTATGGCGTTTTTTATGATAGGGCGGTTGTCATAAAGGGTGTCATCTAAATCAAAACTAATCACCTTCACGGCAGAAATCGCTCGGTTAAATCGTATCATATTACTTCTTTTTGGCCCTTGGGTGCGTGTTGTCATATACCTTTGCAAGGTGTTGAAAATCTAAGTGCGTATACACTTGGGTAGTTGATAAATTACTATGGCCAAGTAACTCCTGCACTGCACGTAAATCGCCGCTCGACTCTAAAATATGTGAAGCAAAGCTATGGCGTAATTTGTGTGGATGCACATTAGCGCTGAGCCCTTGTTCAATGCCCCATTTTTTCATACGCGCACGAATTTGGCGAATCGACAGGCGGCGTTTTTGTTTGCTAGTAAAGAGTGCCATTTCATCTGCATTTGCAAATTCTGCACGCACTTTTAGCCATTCTTTTACCGCACTTATGGCCTTACGACCTACCGGAATGACACGCTCTTTACTACCTTTACCTTTTACGGTTAAAAGACCGTTAAAGATCGCCTGTTTATCATTTAAATTAAGGCTAGCAAGTTCAGATAAACGCAGTCCTGATGAATACATCAGCTCCATCATGGCTTTATCACGCACGGCTAAAGTATCTTCAGGTACAATTTCAAGCAGTTGATTTACTTGGTCAACATCGAGGTTTTTGGGTAGTGGCTTGGTGAACTTTGGCCCCTTAACAAGCTCTACTGGATTAGCTGTTGCTAAACCTTTGCGTATTAGAAATTTATAAAAGCTGCGCAAACAAGAAAGATGCAAGTTAATTGTTCTGGCTGATAAATTGCGGCTTTTAAGTTTGGCGAGTAAGCCTTTAATATTTTCTACTTCAATCGCCTGCCAGCTATTTACGAACTGCGAAAAATAGTGCGCTGAGGTAACTAAATGACGTTGATAGGCATCAACGGTGGCATCTGAATAGTGCTTCTCGTTGCGCGCAAAGGCCAAAAATAAATCTAGGGTATGTTGCCAATCTTGATTAAGTGGCTCTGAAGTTGTCATATCTGAGCAAGTTTTATTGTAAGCGCTTGAATAAATTCTAAAACAAACACACTGCTTTGTTCGGGGTGATAGTGTGCTTCATCCTTACTCGCAAAGGCTAAAATCGCTGTTGGTTTTGTTGTTTCACCCACTAAATAAACTGCAGCAGATCCCACAGATTTTTTAAATAACAGCATTTGCTCATCTTGGCTTAGGCGCCCTAAAAAGCTTGGTTGTTGACTAAAGCGCTGATCAAGTAAGGTTTGGTGAATGTCTGGATTAAACAGAGTAAGCTGACAATCCAGTAAGTTAAAACCTTTGCACAGTGTTTGCGAAAGTTTTTCTTGTAGCTCAGCAAGTGTATTTGTTTTTAACAATAAGCGATGACATTGATTGAACACCTTAAAAATATGCTCATTATTCGAAGCATTTTCAATTAGATGTGAAAGTTTACTTGTCAGTTCGCGGTTTTTATTTTGCAGCAAATTTTGCTGGCGACGCACTAAGCTGGTGGTACCATTTGGCTCGTTATAAATAGATAAACGCGAAAGTAGTTCAGGGTGCTTTTGCAAAAAGTCACTGTTTTGTTCTAAAAAGTCGACTACTTGGCGTTCATCTAATTCATTCATAATGCAATTTGGCCATCAAATACATGCTCGGCAGGGCCAGACATTTTTACTGAGTGACCTTCACCTTGCCAGTTAATGGTTAACTCGCCGCCGGGCAATTCAACCTTTACTTCATTCGCAAGTTTCTTTTGCATAATACCAATTACTACCGCTGCGCACGCACCACTGCCACAGGCGAGTGTTTCGCCAGCGCCGCGTTCCCACACACGTAATTTAATATGCTCAGGCGAGATAATTTGCATAAAGCCAATATTGGCCTTTTTAGGGAAGCGCTCATGGTTTTCAAGTAGCGGGCCTAACTCAGTTACTTGGTCTGAATTAATATCGTCAACTTCAAGCACACAATGCGGGTTACCCATAGAAACAACTCCGCAAAATATCGTGTGTTCACCCTCACGAATAATGTAGGTGGTCTCGCGCTTGGTTGCCTTAAATGGCACTTTAGCTGGGTCAAACTTAGGTTGCCCCATATTTACACGCACTTTTCCGTCTTTTTCGTTATGCAGTGTGATATTGCCAGCTTTCGTTGAAACCTGAATGCGATGACGGTTAGTTAGGCCTTTCATGCGAACAAAACGGGCAAAGCAACGGGCGCCGTTTCCACATTGTTCTACTTCATGACCATCGGCATTAAAAATACGGTAGTGAAAATCAAGATCTGGGTCATACGGTGCTTCAACCATAAGTAATTGGTCAAAGCCAATACCGAAGTTGCGATCAGCTAACTTGCGAATTTGGTCTTTTGAAATAAAAACATTTTGCGTGACATTATCAATAACCATAAAGTCATTGCCTAAGCCATGCATTTTAGAAAAATTTACTAGCATATATATTAACTATGGTTGTGCTTAAGGCAGTGTACACTCGTTTCGGTATAGTTCGTCAATAGTTTCGCGTTTGCGGATCACATGAACTTGTTCGTCATCGACCATAATTTCAGCCACGCGAGGACGTGAATTGTAGTTTGAGCTCATGGTAAAACCATAGGCGCCAGCGCTGCGTACAGCAATTAAATCACCTGCTGCTATGCATAAATCACGGTCTTTACCTAGAAAATCGCCGGTCTCACATACTGGGCCAACAATATCGTAGTTTTCGGTTTTACCTTGACGCGGTTTAACCGCAATAATATTTTGCCAAGCTTGATAAAGCGATGGGCGCAGTAAATCATTCATGCCTGCATCAACAATTGCAAAATGCTTACCTTGGTTTTGTTTTAAGTACTCAACATTGGTGACTAAAATACCCGCGTTAGCAGCAATCGCTCGGCCTGGTTCAAAAATAAGTTCAATTTGTGGTAGTTCAGCTAAACACTCGGTGATTTGACTTACGTATTGGCTTGGGTGCGGCGGCGCTTCTTGCGCATATGGCACACCTAAACCACCACCAACATCTACATGGCTAAGCTTTATGCCATGAGTCGCGAGTTCTTTTACCAGCGCAATCACTTTTTTAAGTGCCGCAATAAATGGCTCAACTGCAGTAAGTTGTGAGCCTATATGAAAATCAATACCTTTGATATCTAGATTAGGCAAGCTCGCAGCTTTCTTGTAAACATCAACAGCAACTTTAATATCAATACCAAATTTGTTTTCTTTCAAACCCGTTGAAATATAAGGGTGGGTTTTGGCATCAATATCGGGGTTTACGCGAATAGAAATCGGCGCAGCGACATTCAACTGGCTTGCAACCTCGGAAATGCGTTCAAGCTCAGCTTCAGACTCTACATTAAAACACTTAATATTATGCTCGAGTGCAAACGCAATTTCGTCATGTGTTTTAGCAACACCCGAAAATACCACTTTGCTGGTATCGCCACCGGCTGCGATTACACGTGCTAATTCACCTTTTGACACAATATCAAAGCCAGAACCTAAACGTGCTAACACGTTTAAAATAGCGAGATTTGAGTTAGCTTTGACAGCGTAACAAACAAGATGGTTATGATGACTTGCAGCATCACAAAACGCTTTGTAGTGGCGCTCTAACGTTGCTCGTGAGTAAACATAGCAAGGTGTACCAAATTGTGCCGCAATATCAGCAACTTTCACTTGTTCAGCGTACAGCTCGTCATTTTTATAGTTAAAATAATCCATTTACTGCTGCTCCGTAGGCGTTTGTTCAACAGGTGTTTGCTGCTGTTGTTGATTTGTTTGTGCTGCATCTTCTTCAGCAAGATATAGCGGGCCTTTTTGGCCACAGCCAGCTAAAACAAGCAAAGTACCACTAATAAATGTTGAAACTAATTTCTTACGCTTAACCATATCGTCTGTTTATAAAACTTATTACTGACAAGTGAATGCCACGGTTGGTATTATTGAATAGAGATTATCAGAAAAAAGCGTAAAAACGCAGGATATTGACGTTTTTTCTTATGCTTAATTAGCATCAAAAAATCAAATTGGAAATTAACCTATGACAGACCAAGAATACCATCAGTTAATCGAAGACTTATTTATTAACTTAGAAGAACAAGTTGATGCGTGTGAGGTTGATTTAGACTATGAATCTGCATCGGGTATTTTAGAAATTATTTTTCCAGATGGTTCTAAGATTATTCTTAACAAACAAGCGCCTTTACACCAATTATGGGTGGCAACTAAGTTTAATGGTCACCATTTTGAGCGCCATGGCGATAAGTGGATTGATAACCGCAGCGGAGCCGAATTTTGGCAATTTATGAATGATGCGTCTAGCAAACAAGCGGGCACAAGTATCGAATGGGAAGCTGAATAAATGAGCTTAGAAGCTGTTGTAATTGAACCGCAATCTAGCCACAAAGCAACTGTTATTTGGCTGCATGGTTTAGGTGATTCGGGCGATGGGTTTGCGCCAATCGTACCGGAAATTAATTTACCAGCAGAGCTGGGGGTTAAATTTATCTTCCCTCATGCGCCTATTCAACCGGTCACCATAAATGGTGGTATGGCAATGCGCTCTTGGTACGACATCAAATCTCTTGATCTAGATAAACGCGCTGATGAACAAGGTGTGCAACAATCTGCTGCGGCAGTGCAGCAATTAATTGAAGCTGAAATTGCGAAAGGTATTGAGCCAAGTAACATTATTTTGGCTGGCTTTTCACAAGGCGGCGTGGTGTCTTTGTATTTAGGGCCGCGTTTACCTTATCAGCTAGCGGGTATTATGGCGCTTTCTACTTATATGTGTGAGCCTGCTAAACTTAAGTCGGAAAAACAACAAGCTAACTTAAATGTGTTTATGGCACATGGTAGTTTTGATGATGTTGTACCTATGGGGGCAGGTGAAAGTGCTTACCAAACGTTATTAGATTTAGGTTATGAGGCAAGTTGGCAAGTTTACCCAATGGCACACCAAGTATGTTTAGAAGAAATTAAGGCGATACGTACTTGGTTAATTTCGCGCTTAAACTAGGGAGATAGAGTGGGTCAAAAAATAAAAATTACTGCGGCACTGGCAAATAGTCAAAACAAGCAAAATACAGTTAATCAAAAAATTGAATACCAATGGCATTGGTCGCGTGTTTTTGCTGCGCTTGTTCTCGTAGTAACCGGTTTGTTTTTGCTTACTCTTTATGTTTTCCCAACAAATGACCAAAGACAAAGTGCTCAAGTTGTGGTTAAACAAGGTGCTGTGGTTAGTTCAAGCATGCTTAAATCGGCGGTAAAAACGGACAGAACTAGTGATTTAGAAACCGAAAAGGTTGATTCAAGCCAGCCTGTTGACGTTGAATCAACACAAGAAGCTGTGGTAGACACACCAGCCGCTAAACCAAATACGCAGCAAAGTCATCCTAAATTGACTGAAGCAACAGATGATGTAATTGAGCAGGTTGCGCCTATTGTTTCAGAATCTTCGATTATTAAGGATGCACCAAATACCGAAGCGTTAACCGCTGAAACTCCTGAACCTGAAATGCTAACAGAGCCAGAGCAAACCGAGCCATTAGCCGATATTGCGCTTGGAGCAAAAATGAATACGCAGAGTGTATCGCGTGCGTTGTTATCTCGCGACATTGTTGCTCGCGAACCTGTTGATATTATTGGAGAGCGAATAGCCCGTGCGAGTTTTGCTAAAAAACTCTATTATTTTACGGAAGTTAATGGCCTGAAAGGTAAATTAGTGCGCCATAAATGGTATTTTCAAGATCAATTACAAGCCGATGTTGAACTAACGGTTTATGCTGAACGTTATCGCACTTATTCATCAAAAAATATCGCGGCACTGCAATTAGGTATGTGGCGTGTAGAATTAGTCGCAGAGGGCAAAACCCTTGCGAGCAAGCAATTTATAATTACTGACCAGTAATCGTCAGTGTAGGAAAGTTATGTCACAAGATAAGTCTATTATTCGTATCGCAACTCGTAAAAGTGCGCTGGCACTTTGGCAAGCTGAATTTGTAAAAGCTGAGCTTGAAAAGCATCATGCTAATTTAACGGTCGAGCTTGTGCCTATGTCGACTCAGGGCGACAAAATTTTAGATACACCGCTAGCTAAAATTGGTGGTAAAGGTCTATTTGTGAAAGAGCTTGAAGTTGCCATGATGGAAGGGCGTGCAGATATTGCTGTGCATTCAATGAAAGACGTTCCTGTTGAATTTCCAGAAGGTTTAGAACTACATACAATTTGTGAGCGTGAAGATCCGCGTGATGCATTTGTATCTAATAACTATAAATCACTAGCAGAGTTACCACAGGGCGCAATTGTTGGTACGTCGAGCTTACGTCGTCAGTGTCAACTAAAAGCGGCGCGTCCAGATTTAGAAATTCGTGATTTACGTGGTAACGTGAATACCCGTTTAGCAAAGTTAGACGCCGGTGAATACGATGCGATTATTCTTGCAGCAGCAGGTTTAATTCGATTAGAAATGCCTGAGCGCATTGCTGATTTTATTGCGGCAGAAGACTCATTACCGGCAAATGGTCAAGGTGCTGTGGGCATTGAATGCCGTAGTGATGATGAAACAACAAAAGCCTTGTTAGCACCTTTAGAGCATACTGAAACGCGTTACCGCGTGCTAGCCGAGCGCGCAATGAACCGTAAATTGCAAGGTGGTTGCCAAGTACCGATAGGTGCATTTGCAACCGTTGATGGCGATAAACTGACGTTACGTGGCCTTGTTGGTGCGTTAGATGGCTCGGTGATTCTACAGCATGCTTTAACGGGTAATGTGGCTAACGCAGAGCAAATTGGTGAACAACTAGCTGAACATTTATTAGCGCAAGGTGCGGATAAAATTCTTGCTGAAGTTTACGCAAGCTAACAAGGAGCGACTGTGACACATATTTTACTCACTCGGCCAGAGGAAAAAAGCCAGCAACTCGCCCAGCATCTGGCAGGAAAGGCGATAAAAAGTACCATTCAACCTTTATTGGCGCTTAAAGCTATCACCGTGAGTGAACAGCAACTTGATATGCTAGATGATGCCGATATTGTGTTATTTGTGTCACAAGATGCCGCCCGTTTTTTATATGCGTTAAAGCCCGAATTATCAAAAAACATCAGTTGCTTAGCGGTAGGCAAAAGTACTGCTGAAGTGGTGACGGAGTTATTTGAAAAACAATGTGCCAGCCCAATCGTTGAAACAAGCGAAGGTTTACTGGCAATGCCGGAGCTTAACAACGTCGCGAGCAAGCGAATTGTGTTGGTAAAAGGAAAAGGTGGGCGCAATAAATTGGCCAAAGAGCTAAAAGCACGTGAAGCGATTTTTCAACCACTCGCTGTTTATCAACGCTTAGCGAATCCAGATTTGACGACTACACTTGCTGAAGAGTGGCAAAACAATGGTGTAGACTCGGTAGTGTTAACCAGCAATACAAGCATTGATAGTTTCCTCGCCATAGTGACAGATAAAACTTGGCTGGTAACGCTTAATGTGTTTTTAGTCAGTGAGCGCTGTGTAAGTTATTTCCAAGAAAAAGCTCAAGCAAAACGAATTATTAATTGCCAAGGTGCAGATAATGATAGCATCCTAAGGGCAATATTAAATCAGCATAAACCTCAACAGAGTCACGCTATGGAACAAGAAATAGATATTACCGCAAAGAGTACAATTAGCGATAAGCCAGCATCTCAATCAGCAAAGGAAACTGTTAATAAAACTTCTATTGAAAAGCGCTCTGGCATAGGTAAAGCAATCGCTGTTTTAGCCTTGTTGTTATCCTTACTAGCGCTTTGTGGGCTAGCTTTTGGCTTCATGCTTTATCAGAAACAGCAAGTAGTGCTTGAAGCGTTTAATAATGAAAAAAGCTCGCTAGCCGAACAAATTGCAGCGGCAAATGCACAAGCTATTTCGCTGCAAGGGCAAAATCAGCAACTGCAAACTGCATTATCGGCTCAGGTGACCGAAGCAGAGCTGGCACTTAGCGAAAAAATTGCGCAGCAACTACAGCCAGCAAACCAACAAGCGCCCGAACTTAACCGTGAAGAAGTAAAAAGCTTATATCGCATGGCGGAGTTTAAAGCGCTGGTACAAGCTGACTATTTAGGCGCAGCGGCAATGTTGGCAAGGCTTGATGTATTACTTGAAAGCTTTCCAGGTACGCAGCCCGCACGTGAGGCACTGCACCAAGATATTCAAGCGTTAAATGCTGTGCAAACTGTGGATATTGAAAGTATTTACCTCAGGCTTTCGGGCTTAATTGCCAATTTAGATAAGCTGCCACTTAATATGGTTGTGCTGCCAGAAGAGGCAGATAAAGTTAAGCAACAAGCCCTTTCAGATAATGTAGATGATTGGCAAGCAAACCTAAAACGCAGTTGGGACTTGTTGGTGGATGACTTTATTAAAGTGCGCAAACGCACCGCACCGATTGAGCCTCTATTAAGCCAAGAAGAGCAAGCCCTTATTCGTCATCAGCTTCGTTTTTATATGGTGCAAGCGCAAACGGCTTTGGTTAAGCAGCAAGCAGTTATGTTTACTGCCGCGTTACAGCAAGCCGCTGAAGTCTTAAATAATTACTACGATGTGCAAGCATCTGAAGTGGTTTATTTGAATAGCCAATTATCAGCGCTTCAATCACAACCTTTAGCGTTTAACCCTGAATTTACCTTTAGCTCAGAAGCGGCGATTAAGGAGCTACTATGAGTAAGGCAATAATCAGCATTGTTATTGCGTTAATTGTGTTAGCGTTAGCGCCCATAGCCATTGGTGAAAAAGGTTATGTATTAATCGCTTTTAATGACTACACCATTGAAGGCACGATCACCGCATTTGTGATTGCCGCAATTTTGCTAGCTGCATTTGCTTTTGTGATTTACAAAGTGATGCATTATGTTTTATCACTTTATGGCATTACCCGTTTTAAATGGGCATTACGTGCTGATAAGCGAAAACAAACTAACTTAAAAGCAGGTGTTTGGCAGTTTATTAATCGCGATTTTGTAGGTGCACAAAAAAGTTTAGCAAAAGCACAAGTGCCAGCAGGTTGGGAAAACATCGCCCAAGCAATTTCAGCACGTGCTGCACTCGAGGTGGGCAACAAAGCTGAAGCAAGATTGCACCTAGAGCAAGTATCAGAAGACGATACGCCATACATAGCGCAAATGCTGGTGGAAAGCGAACAAGCTGAACTTGCAAAAGAAAGCATGGAGCAAATCACCAAAAATAAAAAGGCTACAAATCTTGAGCTCGCCAACTTTGCCGAGTACCTAGTGGCACAGCAAGATTGGTCAACACTTAATGAACAGCTAAGCCGTTTTGAGAAAAAACATGCACTTAGTGATGAGCAGTGGCAACAGTTGTTCGAGCGTTATTTTGCTGCGTTAGACCTAAATGCACTAAACAGTGCGTACGGTAATTTGCCTAAAAAGCTAAAAGAAAAAGCTGAGCTTCATTACTTAATCAACCTTGCGTCATTTGCCCCTGAACAAACCGACAAATGTTTATTAAAACTAGCTAAGGGTGATAAGTACCGTGAAATTTGGCAAGTACTTAGCAAGTGCAATAATGCTAAGCTTTCAGATTTACAAAAGTTTGTGCAAACGCGTCTTAAAAAATTACCAGAGGACGAAACCTTATTACTTACGCTGGCATACATTGCTAAAGCGCAAGATGACTTTGAGCTTGCCGGTAAGGTATTTAATAAAGTACTAAGCCAAGACAACGCAAACAAGCATTGGCGTATTGCAGCTGAATGTTTTAGCCAAACGGGTCAGCTTGATAAAGCCGTGTCGCTTTATCAAACCTATGCTTAGTATTTTCGAGAGTATTTATTCTTTATTAGAAAGCGCCGGTGGGCGCTTTTTTTATATTTGTGCGAATAAGGACCTATGTCCTAAGCAATCCTTGCTTTTATAGCTAAACTACGTAGAATCCGCGCAATTTTAAATTTTTAAGGGTCAAGCCATGATCGATTCAACTCTTCCTCTTCTTGATTTACACCGTCACCTTGATGGAAATGTTCGTTCAGAAACCATTTTAGATCTTGGCCTAAAATTTAATATGGATTTGCCTGCAAACGATGTTGAGTCGTTGCGCCCACATGTACAAGTAATTGAAAATGAGCCTGACTTACTTGGTTTTTTACAAAAGCTAGACTGGGGCGTAAAAGTGCTTGGCGATTTAGATGCATGTCGTCGCATTGCCTATGAAAATATGTTTGATGCTAAAGGGCAGGGGCTTGATTATGTTGAGCTGCGTTTTAGCCCATTTTATATGGCGCAAACCCACAACCTGAATATTGCAGACGTTGTTGCTGCGGTAATTGACGGCGTAAAAGCAGGTAGCCGCGAGACTGGCGTTCAAGCAAAGTTAATTGGTATTTTATCGCGTACCTTTGGCGTTGAAGCATGCCAAGCAGAACTTGATGGCTTACTGGCACACAAAAAAGAGCTTATTGCACTCGATTTAGCGGGTGACGAGCTTGGTTTCCCAGGTAACTTATTTGAAGGCCATTTTAAACAAGCACGCGATGCAGGTTTACAAATTACCACTCACGCAGGTGAAGCCGCAGGCAGCGAAAGCATTTGGCATGCAATTAAAGAGCTTGGTGCAACACGTATTGGTCATGGCGTAAAAGCGATAGAAGATGTAGCACTGATGGATTATTTACGCGATCACCAAATTGGTGTGGAGTCGTGTTTAACCAGCAATATTCAAACCAGCACCGTTGCATCAATGGCAACACACCCACTTAAGCAGTTTTTAGCACACGGTATTTTAGCCACCATCAATACTGATGACCCAAGCGTAAGTAATATTGAAATTCGCCACGAATTTGAGGTGGCAGCACCACAAGCTGGTTTAACACAAGCTGAAATCACGCAAGCACAAAAGAATGCATTACAAATCGCGTTTTTAAGTGATAGTGAGCGTAAAGTGTTAATGGGGAAATA
>NZ_JBFKMX010000065.1:0-20208 GCF_041629635.1 Pseudoalteromonas sp.
CCTGATCATCCTGAGTGCCCTTCACGACTTGATGCGATTAACGACCGTATTTTAGCTGCAGGGTTAGATATTGCACTTACTCACCTTGATGCCCCGCTTGCTGAGCGAGAACAGTTACTGTTAGCGCATTCAGAGAATTTAGTTAAAACAATCGAAGACAAAATCCCAGAGCAAGGTTTAAGTGACCTTGATGGGGATACTTGGCTGTGTCCTGATAGTTTGCTTGCCGCAAAACGAGCTGCCGGCTCAGGTTTATTGGCCGTTGATAAAATTTTAGCGGGTGAATTGGATGCGGCTTTTTGTGCAGTGAGGCCGCCCGGCCATCATGCGAATAAAGACAGCTCATCTGGCTTTTGTATTTTTAATAACATTGCAATTGCTGCGCGGTATGCACAGCAGCAAGGTGTAAAACGCATTGCAATTCTAGATATTGATGTGCATCACGGTAATGGTACTCAAGATATCTTTGTTGATGACCTCGATGTGCTGTTTTGCTCCATCTTCCAACACCCTTTTTATCCAAATACCGCAATTGATAGCAATGAACATATTATCAATACCCCAATGACTGCTGGCATGGCAGGGGATGATTTTGAACGTGCATTGCTCGACACCTGGTTTCCTAAATTAAAGCAATTTGAGCCTGAATTAATTTTTATCAGCGCTGGGTTTGATGCCCATTATGAAGACGATATGGGCGGTTTACAGTTAGTTGAAAGTGATTACTTATGGTTTACGGAACAAGTTGTATCTTTATGCAAACAAGTTAACTGTAAAGGCATTATTTCGATGCTGGAAGGTGGTTACAACAATTCCGCTTTGGGCCGCTCTGTTGCGACACATTTAAAAGTGTTAACGGGTCTTTAATTTATTATTTTTTCTCAGAGTTAGCTTGTTAACTAACATGTTATTTAGGGGATAGCTTGTTCTGTATCAAATGTCCTGTTTTCCTGATCAGTAAAATCCCGATACCCGATTGTCCAATAAATGGTTATTCATATGACTCAAACTAGCAAAAAGCTTCGTGTTGAAGATGTTATGTCTACGGATCTTTTAGTGTGTTCGCCAGAACAAACGCTATCAGAGTGCGCTTGTCGTATGCGCAAAGAAAATGTAAGTTCAATTTTTGTAAAACAAGATGGCAGAATTATTGGTGTATGGACAGAAGGTGATTGCACCAAGGTTGATTTCTCCGATCCTGATGTATTTCTTCAGTCTGTTGAGCAATACATGACATCACCAGTAAAAACCATTTTGCAATCAACTCAACTGTCTGAAGTAACAGTGTTATTCCATAACTCTGGTTTTCGTCATTTACTCGTCACAAAAGGGGGAGATGAAGAACCTGTTGGTGTTATCAGCCTAAGTGATGTAGTTCGCAGTCAAGGGCTTGAGCATTACTTACATTTTAAAACTATCGAAAGTAGTTATGTTGCTGAAGTACCAATAACGCAAGGAGATATTTCGGTAGCCAGAATTAGTGAAATCATGCGTCAACGCCGTTCTAATTGTGTTTTAATTGATAACGCAGAAATAGGGCAAACCGGTATTATTACCGAGCGTGATTTACTGACCATATTAAGTCGAAAACAAGTGGATAAACCGGCATGGCACTATGCCAGTTGGCCACTTTTAACCGTGCACTATACAACGAGCTTGTTTAAAGCATATCAAATCCTGAAGTTAAAACAGATTCGCCATTTAATCGTTGAAGGGGATAATGGTGAAATTCTCGGGGTGTTAGCGTTACGTAATATTCTCAGTGAAATTGAATCTGCGTATATGCAAGAACTTGAAACCGTCTTGTATCAACGTGATAGAGCGCTAAAAAAATCGCAAAAGAATCTTTATTTAGCTGAGCAAATTATTAATGCCTCACCTGATGGCATTATGATCACTGATTCTCGAAATACCATCTTGCAAGTAAACCCTGCTTTTACACAGCTTACGGGGTTCGGTGAACAAGAAGTGCTTGGTCAAAAACCGTCGATGCTGAGTTCGGGCCGTCATGATAAGCACTTCTATGACAAAATGTGGGCACATCTTCGCAACAAAGGTGTATGGCAAGGGGAAATTTATAACCGTAAGCGCAATGGTGAAATATTCCTTGAATGGCTCACGATTATTTGTATCCGTGAAAGCGATGAAGAAGAGGCGCTATATGCAGCGATTTTCAGTGATATTACTGAGCGTAAACGCAATGAAAAACGCATTAAAACCTTGGCTTACTTTGATGAGTTAACACATTTACCTAATCGCCGATTATTCAATGACCGTTTGGAAATGGCTTTAGCAACTGCTCATCGTGATAACAGCAAAATTGCGGTGATGTTTCTTGATTTAGACCATTTTAAACAAGTGAATGACACCCTTGGTCACAGTGCTGGAGACGAACTCTTAAAGCAGGTTGCCAAACGATTGCAAAACTGTATGCATGAAGGTGATACGCTTGCGCGTTTAGGGGGAGACGAATTTACTTTATTACTGACTGAAATTGATGAAGTTAAAAATATTCACCGCTGTGCCGCAAGCCTCATTGAAGCACTGCGCGACCCGATTCAAATTGGTAATACTGAAATTGTCATTACCACCTCGATTGGTGGTGCAATTTACCCTGATGATGGTCAAAATGCTGAAACCCTGTTGAAACATGCTGATATTGCGATGTATCGCTCTAAAGAGATAGGGCGTAATTCTTTTCAACTTTACAAACCGGCAATGAATGCACGCTCGCTTGAGCGTATGGCGATTGAAAATAAACTAAAGCAAGCGCTTAAAAAGAACGAATTTAGTTTGTATTACCAGCCAAAAATTGACAGTTTTACCCATCAAATCGTTGGTGCAGAAGCATTATTGCGTTGGCATGATAGTGAGCTTGGTTTTATTTCGCCAGCAAACTTTATTCCTTTAGCAGAAGAATTAGGGTTGATAGTTGATATTGATATTTGGGTGATCAATGCAGTATGTAAACAAATTCAACTTTGGCATAAAAAAGGCATATTTGATAAACGCATTTCAGCGAATGTTTCTGCACTTCATTTTACCCAGGGGAATTTGGCACAAACAGTTAAAAACGCATTGAATATATGGCAAATAGATGGGCGTTATTTAGAAATTGAAATTACCGAAAGTAGTTTTATTCGCTCGTTAGAAGATGCTAAAAAGGTACTAAAAGCGCTTAAAAAGTTAGGTGTGAGTTTATCGCTCGATGATTTTGGTACAGGCTATTCGGCATTAAGTTATTTGGCGCGTTTACCGATTGATACTTTAAAAATTGATGCTAGTTTTGTTGCCAAAGTACCTGACGAATACGGCAATAGTCAGATTGTGAAGGCCATTGTCGCTATGGCACATAGTCTCGAATTAAATTTAGTAGCTGAAGGTGTGGAACAAGCTCATCAATTGGCATTTCTACAAGAGCTTGATTGTCAAGCAATTCAAGGGTATTTCTTTAGCAAACCACTTAGCGCAGAGCAGTTCGAACTTTTTTGCGAGGCGCATCGCCCCGCAAAATTGCAAATAGACTTAGCGCCTAGTAACTCATAGTAACTTCATATGAAGTAAACTTACGAATATTAATTACGCCGTTATCAAAAATTAGGTATTGGCCTTTAATACCCTGTAAAACACCTGATACTTGCGGGTCTTTATCAAAGTTAAATGAACTTATTTTGCTCGGGAATTCCGAGATAGGAAAATCAAGCTCTACTATTTCTTCATTTAACTCGGTAATCGCTGTTGCACCAAATAACTCACTGAGCTCGGTTAATTTCGGACGAATTTGCTCAATAAGCTCCGCACCCTGGCGTTTTAAATCGATAGATTCGCCATTGCCTTTTAGCATATTACGCCAATTTGTTTTATCAGCAATAAACTCAGCAAGCGCGATTTCTAAAAGGCCAGATTGATGGCGTGTGGCCACTTTAAAAATCGGTAATGCTTGTGTTGCACCTTGATCAATCCAGCGCGTAGGGATTTGTGTATGGCGCGTAATACCGACTTTAATGGCAGTTGTATTTGCTAGATACACATAGTGTGGGATCATGCAATTTTCTTCGCCCCACTGTGGCTCGCGACAGGTCCCTTGCTCAAAGTGACAGGTTTCAGGTTTCATAATACACATGTCGCAACTGGCGAGCTTTCGCATACAAACAAAGCAATGACCTTGTGAATAACTCTTTTTGGTTTTCTTTCCACAGTTACTACAGAAAATATTGCCACTAAAGGTGAATGATAGTGGTTTGCCTATCAAATCATTTAAATCGACAGTATGTTCGCCTACAGGTAGTTTATAACTAATAGGCGAAGTGTGGCTCGCTTGCATTTTACGCAAAGTACCAGTGAGTTGTGTTGCTTGCATTTAAAGCCCCTAATCAAGCAAAAAGGTTATCGTATCAAAGCTCGGAAAGATTACCAATGCGAGATTTTTGCGCAAGTAAGAATGAAATGAGAATTCTAAAATTCATTGTTGGGGCAAGTAACTCCCCTTGCATAAAGTCACACTGGCACTGATTGACTATATCGGCGAATTCTTGATTATCAACGTCAATTGCGGTGACACTTAAATCGAGCCCTTTGGCTACATCTACCATAGCGCTTAACAGTAAAGTCAGCTTGTGACCTTGAATATTTGCTTTTGTAAATATATGACCAATACGTACATCACTAAAGCCACATTCACGCGCTTCAAATAGTCGGTCGAGATCGCCATGAAAGTTATCCAAGCCAAAATTAAAGCCAAGATCGAGCAGCTCTAGCAATGTTTCTTGTTGTTGGCTTTGCTCATCTAATACCGGATGCTGGGTATAAAGCGTTATATTATCGGTATCGAAATGTGTTATTTGCTCAGATAACCAACCAATAAAACCACTGTGGTTTAATTGATTAAGTGAAAGTGTGAGTGAGAAGTGACAATGAATATTTGATTCTTCAAGAGCGGTAATTGCAGCAAACAGTTCTGTAAATAGCCAGCGATTTAGTTGTACATTGAGTCCTGTATCTATCGCAAGTTTTAGGATTTCTTGTTGGCTAATTTCACCAAACTCAGAATGTGGCCAAGAAAGCTGGCATGAAAGCGCAGTGAGTTTTTTATTATTAACGTGATAAATCGGTGTAAACTTTAATGCTAGTTGCTTACCTTCGATAGCACTGTGTAACTCAGAGGCAAGGTTAAACTGCTGCCCAATATCGTTAGTACTTTCTTTTTTATAATGTAATAATGCAATGCCCTCTTGTTTTGCTTTAAATAGCGTTTGCCAAGTTTTTCGAAGTAACAGACCACTACGTTGATTGCTGTAAATGCTTGAGCAAGCAGCAATATGACTTGATAAGTTAAGTAAAATACCATCAATTAATAACGAAGTGGGAATATGGGATTGCAGGTTATGCAATAGCTTATTGAGTGATTCGCGGTTTGTACCATGTTTAAGTAACAATGCAAAAACGCCATCGCGCAGGTAAGCGAGTTTTACTGTATTAAGTCCCAGCTCTTCAATAACAATAATATTCGATTGATTAATGAGCAGCGGCTTTAACGATGTATAAACTTGATTGACCAAATCCTGTTTTGCTTTTGGTGCCATGTAAGGGATAAACTGACCAAAATTCTTCAGTTCAATAAAGCAGGTAATAAAGTTCTGTTGCTGTTCGATTAATTGTGTAATTTTATACTTGTATAGGGTTTCATTTGGCAACTGTGAGCTGGAATCATGGGTGGCTTTAAAGTAGCTCTCACGTTGCTGATGCGAAAATTTATCGGCTAAAGCCATCGCCATCAAAAGTACCTCTAATAGCACACCGATTAAAAAAGCATGACGAGTCAAGAAGGTATGCTCTAGTACACCAACTAATACCAAAGGCTGTATTGCACCACTTACGATCAGTGGTAACCAAGAAAAAAAGTAGTATTTTGCCCAAACAAAATCCGTAAGTAAGCGGTTAAAGACGATAAGTATAATTGTAATGTAGAGCGGTACCATGCAGACAAAAAAGACGGGCGCTGCGTAGTACTCTGGTAGGAAAAAGCTGCTAACACCACCTATTAATAAAATGGCTAAAGTGCCATTAATCAACGTATTTAATTTGGTTTTTATTGTGGCATAGCGTAAAAACAAAGACCCAAAAATCAGTGCACAAATTGTGACACTAAAGTTGGTTGAAACCACATACACTTGCAACCAGTTTTGTATTGGCGTTGGCCAGATATAATAGCCAAAGCCAAGAACACATCCCATCATCATTAAAGTAGATAATATATAGCCAATATAGGCCAGATAAACGGTTTCTCGAATGCTAACAAACAATATTAAGTTGTAGAGCGCAATCATTACGGTTACACCAATAAATAACCCCCAAATTAGGTAGCTAAACTTTTTTACGCTATTAAAGTTATCAACTTGATAAATGGTTAAAGGTGTCTTTGAAATACCGCTAGTTTTAATTCGGGTTACAATGGTACTGCTTTCTTTTGCATTGAGCGTAAAATTGAAATGTGGAAAAGCTTGTTCATGCAGTATTAGGCTAGGTAATCTATCACCCAATAATTTGTGTTTTACAATGTTATTGTTAGTGTCTAACTGCCAAATTTCGAGCTGATCGAGCATTGGGTTATCAAAGTGAGCTGTGAGTTGCTCTGCATATTCAGTACGATTGGTAACGCTTACTTTAAGCCAATAGGTTTGTGTGCCAAATTGCCATGGCACATCGGAAATCTCGGTGTTTTGAAATGTTTGGTTTAGTGCATCAGCTAAATTGGCACTGCTCTGTTCGTCGACCCAATAAGATGATTTTAAGTAAATTGCATGGGTACGCTCGATAGAGTTTGTGGTTGGATCACCAATATTAAAAACCAACGATGCAATCACCAGTGATAAAGCCGAAAATAGCATGATTGCTATAAATAAATAGACAGACTTTAACTGGTTCATGAGCACCCTTGATGTTTAACAGCTTATAGAGATTAGATTAAATTAGCTGAAATAGGTAGCCTCAAGTTCTATTTTAGCGTTGGTCTTATATCCCATTTGCACAAAAACAAATCAACCTACGTAATGTAGGTTGATTTTTTATGCGGTTATTAAAAAACTATTAACTATTATTTTCGCGAGCAATTGCACGGTAAGCAATATCAGTGCGGAACTCAACGCCATCCCAATTGATCTCATCAACTAGTTTATAGGCATTTTGCTGCGCTTCAGTGACTGTGTTACCAAGTGCTGTTGCACATAATACGCGACCACCTGCAGTAACGACATTGTTGCCATCTTGCTTGGTACCCGCGTGGAATATTTTTGTGCCTTCAGCATAATCAACACGTAACCCCGATATTGTATCACCTTTAGGGTAAGAGCCCGGGTAACCAGCAGCTGCTAGCACGACACCTACAGCTGCGCGTGAATCAAACTGAATATCAGTTTTATCAAGCTCAACACGGTTAGCAGCTTCAATCAATTCAACTAGGTCTGATTGTAAACGTAGCATAATAGGCTGTGTTTCAGGATCACCGAAACGGCAGTTATATTCAATTACTTTAGGAGTGCCATCAGCAGTAATCATTAAACCTGCGTATAAGAAACCTGTGTAAGGATGACCTTCATCACTCATACCTTTCACTGTAGGGTAGATTACTTCATCCATAATTCGCTGGTGGATTTCAGCTGTAACGACTGGTGCAGGTGAGTATGCACCCATTCCACCTGTGTTAGGGCCTTTGTCTTCGTTATAAGCGCGTTTGTGATCTTGAGAGGTGGCAAACGGAAGTACGTTTTCACCATCAACCATAACGATAAATGATGCTTCTTCACCTTCAAGAAACTCTTCAATAACAACGCGGCTACCCGCGTCGCCAAACGCATTGCCAGCAAGCATATCGCAAATTGCATCCTCAGCTTCTTGCTCAGTCATAGCAACGATTACACCTTTACCAGCTGCTAAGCCGTCGGCTTTAACAACAATTGGCGCGCCTTTTTCTTTAAGGTATGCAAGTGCAGGGTCGATTTGCTCAAACGTTTGATAATCCGCTGTTGGGATTTTATGACGTGCTAAGAAATCTTTAGTGAAAGATTTTGAACCCTCAAGCTGTGCCGCAGCCGCCGTTGGTCCAAAAATCGCAAGACCTTCTTCACGGAATTTATCAACTACACCAATTACCAGCGGAGCCTCTGGGCCAACAATGGTAAGTTCAACGTTATTTTCTTTTGCAAAAGCAACAAGTGCATCAAGGTCTTCTACACCAATTGCTACGTTTTCAAGCTTTGGCTCAAGCGCTGTACCTGCATTACCAGGTGCAACAAATACTTTTTCAACTTTTGCTGATTGTGCCGCTTTAAACGCAAGTGCGTGCTCGCGACCACCACTACCAATTACTAATACATTCATTGGAATTCCTTTACCTATTCAGGTTTTCTAAACTTTAATGTCATACGATCACTTTCTCCAATTGCTTGGTATTTGGCGATGTCTTTATTACCTAACGCTAAACGCGGAGGCAAGGTCCATACACCTTTTTCATGATCGGCTGTGTCTAAGGGATTGGCGTTAACTTCGCTCACGGCTTCTAAAATAAATCCAGCTTTTTCAGCGTGTTCAATAACCCAGCTCTGCTTTACATAACCCGAGCGCTTGGCTTTAGCGCTATCGCGGTTTTCTGGTAGACGGTGATCTACTAGACCTAAAACACCACCTGGCTTAAGTGCAGTAAAAAATGCTTTAAAGGCTTCATTGATGCCTTCGATATCTTTTTGCATATACCAGTTATGTAAATTACGGAACGTTAATACCATGTCAGCGCTGCCTGCTGGCGCGATATTATGGTGTGTGCCTGGGTAAAACTCAGAAAGGGTCACGTTTTCATATAAGCTATCGCTTGCCAATTTATCTTGAAATTGGTTTAGAGAACGTTGGTAGTATTTAACTTCTGAATCGGAAGGAAAATGAGCTGCAAAATATTGACCATCTTTTTGTAAAACAGGCGCAAGGATTTCAGTATACCAACCGCCGCCTGGCCAAATTTCCACCACGGTCATATTTGGCTGAAGACCAAAAAATGCCAGTGTTTCTTTTGGATGACGGTATGTATCTCGCGCTTTGTTTTCGCTTGAACGGTTATCAGCAGTCGCAGTTTTGGTAAGTAATGTATCGATATCTGTCGATGCACATCCAGCTAAAGTAAGCGACAGGGCAGTTACTAAGGCTTTTACTGTGAGTTTCATTTTCTTCCTAGTTTTTATTTTTATTAAGCAACATATAGCAAAATTAACAGCTTAGTGCGAGCAAACAAAGTGCTCGCACTAACAAGTTTGCAAGCAAATATTAATGGCGGAAATGACGCATACCAGTAAATACCATCGCCATGCCGTGCTCATCTGCTGCAGCGATAACTTCTTCATCGCGCATTGAGCCACCTGGCTGAATTACTGCAGTAATACCCGCTTCTGCTGCTGCATCGATACCGTCACGGAATGGGAAGAAAGCGTCAGATGCCATTACTGAACCTGCTACTTCTAGGTTTTCATCAGCTGCTTTGATACCTGCAATTTTTGCAGAGTAAACACGGCTCATTTGACCTGCACCCACACCGATTGTCATACCATCTTTTGCGTATACAATCGCATTTGATTTAACAAACTTAGCCACTTTCCAGCAGAACATTAAGTCTTTTAATTCTTGCTCAGTTGGTTGTTTCTTAGAAACAACGCGTAGGTCGCCCATATCAACCATGCCCTGGTCGCGATCTTGTACTAAGATACCGCCGTTAACACGCTTAATATCAACACCTGTTGTTTTGTTTGCCCACTGACCACACTCAAGTAAACGTACATTTTGTTTTGCTGCAACAATTTGTGCCGCTGCGTCAGAAACGCTTGGTGCAATGATAACTTCAACAAACTGACGTGAAACAATAGCTTCAGCTGTGTCTGCATCTAGTTCGCGATTAAATGCAATGATGCCACCAAATGCTGACGTTGGGTCAGTTTTGAATGCGCGGTCGTAAGCGTCAAGAATGTTGTCGCCAATTGATACGCCACACGGGTTTGCGTGTTTAACGATTACACATGCAGGTGCGTCAAATTCTTTAACACATTCAAGCGCTGCGTCTGTATCTGCAATGTTATTGTACGAAAGGGCTTTACCTTGTAACTGTTTTGCAGTGGCAACAGATGCTTCTTCAATGTTGTTTTCAACATAGAACGCTGCGTCTTGGTGTGAGTTTTCACCGTAGCGCATATCTTGCTTTTTAGTGAATTGGAAATTAATTGTACGCGGGAATTTAGACTCTTCAGTCTCCGCTGCATTTTCGCTGTAATCCGGTACTTGTGTACCAAAATAGTTAGCGATCATGCCATCGTATTGTGCAGTATGCTCAAATGCAGCAATTGCTAAGTCAAAACGTGTTTCATACGTTGTTGCGCCATTGTTTGCATTCATTTCAGCGATAACGCGATCGTAGTCGCCTGCGTTGACAATAATGGTAACGTCTTTGTTGTTTTTAGCGGCAGCACGCACCATTGTAGGGCCACCAATATCGATGTTTTCAATAGCATCTTCAAGTGAACAACCTTCTTTTGCAACAGTTTGTGCAAATGGGTAAAGGTTAACTACCACCATGTCGATTGCAGAAATATTGTTTGCTTCCATTACACCTTCGTCAGTACCGCGACGGGCTAAAATACCGCCGTGGATTTTTGGGTGTAATGTTTTAACACGACCATCCATGATCTCAGGGTGACCTGTGTGGTCTGATACTTCTGTTACTGCGATGCCGTTGTCAGCTAAAAGCTTACATGTACCGCCAGTTGAAAGAAGTTCAACGCCTTTCTCTGAAAGCGCGCGAGCAAATTCTACAATACCTGTTTTGTCTGAAACGCTTAATAAAGCGCGACGAATTGGACGTAATGTATCCATGGTAGTTTTGATTACCTCAAAATTTGATTGATAGTGCGAGAAAACACTTAATTTAAACGAATATTTTAACTTACTTTTGTCTATAACACGACGGCCAATTGCCGAATTTATAAACAAGACCTGTAGCGCTGGTCTTTAACTACTTTTTACATGAATTGTAATAAAGTAGTGTGTTTTTCGGGGTTAGAAAAACAAAAAAGCACCCGAGGAAACCAAGGGTGCTTTTTATTGCACCAGAAGGTGCGTATTAGTTCATACCGTACTTTTTAAGCTTCTTACGAAGAGTACCGCGGTTGATACCTAATAAGATAGCTGCGCGAGTTTGGTTACCGCGAGTATATGTCATTACTTCTTCAAGTAACGGCGCTTCAAGTTCTGAAAGAACTAGCTCGTAAACATCTTGTACATCTTGACCATTAAGTTGCTTTAAGTAGTTGTGAACTGCTTTTTTACAAGCATCACGTAATGGTTGTGGTTTCTCTTGAGACTGAACATGTGCGTTAGTAATAAATGGAGAAGTCACGTTTTGTTCGAACATCGTCTTTCTTACTCTTTGTTAATTATCTGCTAGTGTTTCAAAGTACTTTTCTAATGAATCGATTTGCTCTTGTTGAGAGTCGATAGCATTAAATACTCGCCTAAATTGACCTTCACGGTCATGAGCCTGCAAATACCATGAGACATGCTTACGCGCTATTCGCACACCCATTACATCACCATAAAATGCATGAAGATTTACCAAGTGTTCCATTAGAATACTTTGTACCTCGTCCATTGCTGGCTCGGGTAGTAACTCTCCGGTGGTGAGATAATGGTTTATCTCCCTAAAAATCCAAGGGCGACCTTGTGCTGCACGGCCTATCATCAAAGCATCTGCGCCCGTATATTCCAACACCTGTTTCGCTTTTTGCGGTGATGTAATATCACCGTTAGCTACCACAGGAATGGAGACTGAACTTTTAATGTCCTTAATTGTTTGGTACTCAGCTTCACCCTTGTACATACAAGAGCGCGTACGGCCATGAACCGCTAGCGACTGAATACCATTTTGTTCAGCGATGCGCGCAATCTCTACACCATTTCGGTTATCAGTATCCCATCCTGTACGGATTTTTAACGTGACTGGTACATCAACCGCATTAACTACGGCTTTGACGATATCAGTAACGAGTTCGGGGTACTGCAAAAGGGCAGAGCCTGCGAGCTTTTTATTCACTTTTTTTGCTGGACAACCCATATTGATATCCACAATTTGTGCGCCATTTTTGACATTAAATTGGGCTGCTTCCGCCATCAGTTGTGGGTCAGCACCAGCAATTTGCACACTGCGAATACCAGACTCGCCGGAATGATCCATACGAGACATTGACTTTTCGGTTTTCCAAACCTTAGGATTGGATGACAACATTTCAGATACAGCAAGGCCTGCACCGAGTTGACGGCATAGCTGTCTAAACGGTCTATCTGTTACTCCTGCCATAGGAGCAACCATTAAGTTATTTTCTAACTGATAAGGGCCTATCTGCACAATAAATCTGGGTCACCAATCAAGGGGCGCTAAGTTTACGGTTTTTTTTGCAAAAATCAAAGCCTATTATTTATACAAAAGTGGTTTTTTTTTAAACTTTTGATATTGACTTTTTGTAACGAGCTATCGAGCAGAAAAAAAGGAAGATTTTTGTTAGCAAAAGTAACAAATCCTTAACTCAATAAGCCTTGAGCTAAGGATTTTAAAGGGACTCGGCAAAATGATGGTTAGTTCTTTTGACCTGCTACGCGCATCCATTCACCATCTTGTTGGCTTGTTTCGAGGCTTGCATATTGGCGGTAAATATCTTCAACAGAACCCACTTGTTCTTCGAGAATACCGGATAATGCAAACTGGCCACCTGATTTTAGTAATCCTAAGATAACTTGATGCAACTCTCTGAGTGGTTGTGCAAGAATGTTGGCCACTAATACATCTGCTTCAAATTCAGGTTGATCTTCAGGTAAGTAAACTTCAAGTAAATCTGCAACACCATTTCGCTCAGCATTATCACGGCTAGCAGCTAGCGCTTGAGGGTCGATATCGATGCCAATTACGCGTTTTGCACCTAATTTAAGTGCAGCAATACCTAAAATGCCTGAACCACAGCCAAAATCGACAACTGTTTTACCTGTTAAATCTAAGCTGTCTAACCAGCGTAAACAAAGTGCAGTTGTATTGTGTGTGCCGGTACCAAAAGCAAGGCCAGGATCTAGTAATACGTTGACCGCTGATGGATCGGGCACATCTCGCCAGCTCGGGCAAATCCAAAGTCTTTCACCAAACTGAATAGGGTGGAAATTATCCATCCATTCGCGTTCCCAGTCTTTATCTTCCAGTTGTTCTACTTTATAGACAAAGTTTTCTTGTAATACTGGCAGCGTTGCAAGTTGATCAGTAATTGCTTGCATATCGACACTGGCATCAAATAAACCGATTACCGTGGTATCTGTCCACAGAGTGACTTCGCCAAGTTTTGGCTCATAAATTGGAGTATCTTTAGCATCAACAAAGGTAACTGAAGGGCAGCCAAGCTCCATTAGTTCATCGCTAATAACTTCAGCTGTTTCTTTGGTGGCATTTATGCGAATTTGGATCCACGCCATAATCTTTTTCCTGTAAGAAAAAAGGCCGCAATGTGCGGCCTTTTAGTTTAACTGTTTACTTAGCCTTTGAAGTCTAAGAAGCTTTTCAGTAAGTCTGAACGTGAAGGGTGGCGAAGCTTGCGAAGTGCTTTCGCTTCGATTTGACGAATACGTTCACGCGTTACATCAAACTGCTTACCTACTTCTTCTAATGTGTGGTCAGTATTCATGTCGATACCGAAACGCATACGAAGTACTTTTGCTTCACGCGCTGTAAGACCTGCAAGTACATCGTGCGTTGCATTCTTGAGGCTTTCCATTGTTGCCGAATCAACCGGCGATTCAATGGTGCTATCCTCAATGAAATCACCTAAGTGCGAATCTTCATCGTCACCGATTGGTGTCTCCATTGAAATTGGCTCTTTTGCAATTTTCAGTACTTTACGGATTTTATCTTCCGGCATTACCATGCGCTCTGCGAGTTCTTCTGGTGAAGGCTCACGACCCATTTCTTGTAACATTTGACGTGAAATACGATTTAGTTTGTTAATCGTTTCAATCATGTGTACTGGAATACGGATAGTACGTGCTTGGTCAGCAATTGAACGTGTAATTGCCTGACGGATCCACCATGTAGCATAAGTTGAGAACTTATAACCACGGCGGTATTCAAACTTATCAACTGCTTTCATAAGACCAATGTTACCTTCTTGGATTAAATCCAAGAACTGTAAACCACGGTTGGTGTACTTTTTCGCAATTGAAATTACAAGACGTAAGTTTGCTTCAACCATTTCTTTTTTCGCACGGCGTGCTTTCGCTTCACCGATTGACATACGACGGTTGATATCTTTAATGCGTTCTAGGTTAAGACCTGTGCTTTCTTCCATAAGACGAAGCTTGTTGATACAACGTTCAACTTCAGGTTTAACTTCTGCAAGTTTATTTGAGTAAAGCTCGCCTGCAGCAATTTCTTTGTCTAACCATGCTAAATCTGTTTCATTGTTAGCAAAGTTTTTAACAAATGTTTTCTTAGGCATTTTTGCAATTTGAACTACTTGCTTCATAACGATACGTTCTTGAACACGAATACGGTCCATCATATCGCGCATGTTTTTAACCATGCGATCAAATTGCTTAGGCATTAATTTAAAGGTACGGAAGTGCTCACCGATTTCAGTAATAATCGCTACTGCATCTGGGTGCGAACGGCCTTTTTCTTCAAAAATAGTGCGTGCTTTGTTGTAAAGGTCGCGAAGTTTTTCAAAGTTTTCGCGCGCTTCTTCTGGATCTGGACCAGTATCGCCTTCGTCTTCGCTATCTTCATCGTCTTCTTCTAGATCTGAATCTTCATCATCTAGTTCTTCTTCTGATAGCTCTGAACCAATGTGCGTTGCAGAGATCATTGAGTCATCTGCATCTGGATCGTAGAAACCGCTGATAATATCGCTTAGGCGAACATCTTCAGCAAGGTAACTATCCCACTGCTCAAGTAAGTGGTTAATTGCTTCTGGGTATTCAGCAACCGATACTTGTACCTGATTGATACCGTCTTCAATACGTTTAGCGATGTCGATTTCGCCTTCACGTGTAAGTAGTTCAACAGTACCCATTTCACGCATATACATACGTACCGGGTCAGTAGTACGACCGATTTCTTTTTCTACCGTAGCAAGGGCTGCCGCGGCTGCTTCTGCAGCATCTTCATCGGTTGTGGTCTCTTGCATCATAAGCTCATCGGCATCAGGTGCATTTTCTACTACCTGAATACCCATGTCGTTGATCATGCCGATGATGTCTTCAACTTGTTCCGAATCTATGATGTCTTGTGGAAGGTGGTCGTTAACTTCGGCAAATGTAAGGTAACCTTGCTCTTTACCTTTTTGAATGAGGAGTTTTAGCTGTGACTGAGGAGTTTGCTCCATAGAGGTAATCTCTTCCACTTTGATAAGTTGATACAACGGGCGCCTTAAACAACTCGATACAAGACGCAGTGAATAGGCGATTATAACACTAAAGGTTGAATCTGGCTAGTTGTTATCTGCCTTTTAATGCAAGTGTAAGCAGCGAATATTCCTGTTTTTCGGCTTTACTTAACCCTTGCGTTTTCTCTTTTATTAATAGGGATTCAAGGCGCAAATTTAAACACTGATCTTCAATAAAATTAAAGGTGCTTTGAAATTCACTGACTAACGAGTCTTGATTGACTTGGTGCTGCCAAGATGCAAGTTTTGCTAATGGCGCATATTCAGGGCTTTCTCTAAACTGTTCAAGTAGTTGTGCAGTCGTGATTTGTTTATTTAGGGCACTTTGCTGTAATTGAATAAACAGCTTAATTCCTGGTACTTCCATTTGCGCAAGCTCAGGTTGAAAAGGGACTTCGCTTGCCAGTTCAGGATGTTGTAATAGCAAGCCAATGGCGCGACGCATTGGCGTTATTTTAAATTTTTTGGCAAGGCCTTGTTGCTGCTTAGGAGTGTTTATTTTCTTTTGTAGCTGAGCACGCGTACGGCCAATTAAGCGCGCTAATTTTTCGAGTAAGTTTTCTTGATAAAAATCACTCGGCACTTTTTCAATTAAAGGTAGCGCTTGTTGTAATAATTTTGATTTGCCAGCATCTGTAGTCAGATTAATTTCTTGCGCGAGGCGATCAAATAAGTAAGCCGAAAAATCAGTTGCATTATCATAGCGCAGTTCAAAAGCTTCTTTACCTTCTTTTTGCACAAGTGAATCAGGGTCTTCACCATCGGGTAAAAACACAAACTCTAATGCTTTGCCGTGATTTAAATAAGGCAGTGCATTTTCAAGCGCGCGCCAAGCGGCATCGCGACCTGCACGGTCACCATCGTAGCAGCAAATTATGCGGTCAGTCGTTCTAAATAAGGTATGAATATGTTCAGGTGTGGTTGCTGTACCAAGCGCCGCGACGGCGTAATTAATGCCTTTTTCGGCAAGCGCGACGACATCCATATAACCTTCAACTACTAAAATTTGTTCAAGCTTTTTGTTTGCTTGTTTTGCTTCATACAGGCCATAGAGTTCAAAGCCTTTGTGAAAAATACGCGTTTCAGGTGAATTTAAATATTTAGGACCATTGTCGTCACTATTCATTACGCGACCACCAAAGGCGATGACACGGCCACGTTTATCACGAATAGGGAACATCAAGCGGTCGCGGAAGAAATCAAACTGGCGCCCTGCTGATTTTTCGCTGGCAAGTTTAAGTTCTAATAACTGCTTTTTACTGTCTTGATTTTTAGCAAATGTATTACAAACCGCATCCCATTCACTTGGTGCGTAACCAATCATAAATTGCTTAGCGGTTTCGCCAGACAGGCCACGACCTTTTAAGTATTCGATAACTTGGGATGAATTAGCATGGTGCTTTAGCTGATGTTGGTAAAACTTAGCAACATGCATCATGAGTTCATAATCCGAACGTTTTTGCTCGGTGCTGACCTGAGGGCCTTGATTTGAAGCGTTTTCTCTTGGCACATCAAGGTTAAGCATTGCAGCGAGTTCTTCTATGGCATCAACAAACTCGAGTTTTTCGTATTCCATCATAAATGAAATAGCGTTGCCATGCACACCACATCCAAAACAATGATAAAACTGTTTATCTTGCGATACCGTAAAAGACGGTGATTTTTCGTTATGGAATGGACAACATGCCTGATAATCCTTGCCTGCTTTTTTTAAGCCTACTTTACCGTCGATAAGATCAACAATATCGGTTCTGGCTAATAGGTCATCAATAAAGCTGCGTGGGATTTTTCCGGCCATGGTCAGTTTTTAATTGTTTCTAGTGGTGTGGGGTAGTGATGTAGCATACCCAAAAAAGCATGCTTAAGCTAGACGTTATCATAGCCTAGAAATGAAGAAACCGAGCAAAAGCTCGGTTTCTAAAGCTGTTAAGGCCAGCAGTTATTGACTTGAGAAAGTCAGCCTTTAAAACTCTGGATTAAGCGCTTAATTTTTGCTTAATTAAACCTGAAAGTTTGCCCATATCTGCGCGACCTTCAGCTTTAGCTTTAAGCAAGCCCATCACTTTACCCATATCTTGCATACCTGACGCACCACTTGCAGCGATAGATTCGTCAATTAAAGTAAGAATTTCTTCTTCAGTAAGCGGTTTTGGTAAAAACGCTTCAAGTACTTTAATTTCGTTCGCTTCAACTTCAGCTAAGTCCTCACGACCAGCATCACGATACTGAGTTTCAGAATCTTTACGCTGTTTTACAAGTTTGACGAGCACTGAAGTAATTTCAGCGTCGCCTAAAGTAACTTGTTCGTCGATTTCTTTTTGCTTAACAGCTGCCAAAACCATGCGAATTGCTCCAAGACGTAATTTGTCTTTAGCGCGCATTGCATCTTTTTGTGCATCTTTAAGTTGTGCTAAAAGGCTCATTTACAAGACCTAATCTAGATTAGTAAAGTTTTACGCGACGAGCGTTTTCGCGAGAAAGCTTCTTCATGTGACGCTTTACCGCAGCTGCTTTTTTGCGCTTGCGCTCAGCTGTTGGCTTTTCATAGTGCTCGCGACGACGAACTTCTGAAAGGATACCTGCTTTTTCACATGAACGCTTGAAACGGCGAAGAGCTACGTCAAACGGCTCGTTTTCTCTAACTTTAATAACTGGCATTAAAAAATCACCTACTTAGTAATATGTTTCTACTTAAATGAGTTTTATTAGCTAAACATTTAGCTAGTGCCACTCATCTCGGTTAAGATTTAACCGACTAGTTCAAAAATGGTGCGGCATTGTAATCTGAAGCACCACGCAATGTAAAGAATAATTATACCAAAGATGGTAAAAAGCTGACAAAAAATCTGAAAGCTTGTAAAATCGATGCCTTAGCTTAATTCAACGAGCTTTAATTATTATTTTAGGAGAGAAACTTGCGTATTTTGGGTATTGAATCGTCTTGTGATGAGACGGGTATCGCGATTTATGATGATGAACAAGGCTTATTAGCTCATCAGTTATATTCTCAAGTGAAAGTTCATGCTGATTACGGTGGTGTTGTGCCAGAGCTTGCTTCACGTGACCATGTACGTAAAACAATTCCTTTAATTGAAGCCGCATTTAAACAGGCTGGCTGTGGTCCAGAAGATCTTGATGGTGTTGCTTACACCGCAGGCCCTGGTTTAGTAGGTGCGTTATTAGTGGGTTCGTCAATTGGTCGTTCGCTTGCTTATGGTTGGAATGTGCCGGCTGTCGCAGTACATCATATGGAAGGGCATTTACTTGCGCCTATGCTTGATGAAGAGGTGCCTGAATTCCCATTTATTGCATTACTTGTATCGGGTGGTCACAGTATGATTGTTAAGGTAGAGGGTATTGGGCAATACACTATCTTAGGTGAATCCATTGATGATGCAGCAGGTGAAGCGTTTGATAAAACAGCTAAACTACTAGGGCTTGATTACCCTGGAGGTCCACTGCTTGCCAAGCTTGCAGAAAAAGGTGAACCAGAAGTATATCGTTTTCCGCGCCCAATGACCGACAGACCCGGCCTTGATATGAGCTTTAGTGGTTTAAAGACATTTGCAGCTAACACCATTAACAGTGAAAAAGATGAAAATGGCGAAATATCTGAACAGGTGAAAGCGAATATCGCCCACGCGTTTCAAACTGCGGTAATTGACACGTTAGTTATCAAATGTAAGCGTGCGCTAAAAGAGTATGGTATTAAGCGTTTGGTTATTGCAGGTGGTGTGAGTGCAAATGTGTATTTACGTGAGACCTTGGAAAAAGTGATGACGGGCATGCAAGGGCGTGTTTATTATCCGCGTACCGAATTTTGTACCGATAATGGCGCGATGATCGCTTATGCGGGAATGCAGCGCTTGAAAGCAAAGCAATACGCACCACTTGATATGCGCGCCAAACCGCGTTGGCCACTTGATGAGTTAGAAGCGATTTAACTGATTAGTTAAAATAGAAAAGCCGAAATTATTCGGCTTTTTTTTGTGTTACTTTTGGCTCTTTACCTTGTAATAAGCGAATAATATTTGCGCGGTGGCGAAATACAATAAGTGCCGCAAGCATAGTTACAGGCAACACATATAAAGGTTTTATAAACCACGTAAATAATGGTGCAAGACTGACCGTAATAATGGCTGCTAGTGAAGAGTAGCCCGTTAACCAAATTAATCCTACCCAAGTTAAAATGAGCAAGCCTGCTAATGTGAAACCTAGCGGTAATAAACTTCCAAAAGCGGTAGCAACAGCTTTACCGCCTTTAAAACCAAAAAAGATGGGGTATATGTGACCGAGACAGGCTGCGATTGCAATAAAACCAAGATAAAGAGGTTCAATTTTTAAGAAATAAGCGCCATAAACTGGAATGGTGCCTTTCAATACGTCAAACACTAATACTAAGCTGGCAGGCAGTTTACCGCCAATACGATAAACATTGGTTGCACCTGGGTTGTTTGAACCCGTTGTTCTGGGATCAGGTAAGCGAAACAGCTTACAAATGAGCACTGCTGAAGAAATGGAGCCAAACAGATAGGCAAAGACAATCATTAAGCTTGCTAACACAGTGTTCCTTATTTTTTCTTTAGCAAATATAGGCTATTATCTGCCGCTAATTCTTTTCAGCGGATTTACCCATAAGAGTACCTATTTTTTTCTCTAATTGGTATCCGACCACAGTATAATTGGGGTGAATACGGGTGCAAGACAA
>NZ_JBFKMX010000066.1:0-19854 GCF_041629635.1 Pseudoalteromonas sp.
AAAAGAATATTTATTTCGGTAATAAAGTGGCATTAGTGTGATTTGGTTATTTTAAATGAGTGTAGTACCAGTGAAGATAGCAGAATAAATAGTTAATGGGCTATGGCCATAATCGCCATTCCTTGCGTTGAAAATAATTTATTTAGATGAAATGAAAGCGTACTTTACATCAATAGTCACTTAACAATTTTATTTTTTGCATTCAGCACAGAGAAAATTAGAAACTAAATAGATGAATTATACTCACCTATTTGGTGAATATTTTCCTTTTGTCGTCACTTTGTAAAAACTCTAGAGTAACACTATCGAGAATGCTTACTTTAAAGGAACTAAGTTATGACATGCAGACTATTAATAACTTATCGATTGCTTGCTGCCTTGGTTATTTTACTGCCACTTGTTATTAACCTGATAGTCAAAGGCGATATTGTTTGGTCATTTATTTATGCGCCCATTTTTACCATGTTGGCATTTATCTTAGCTGTTTATTTAGATGACAAAATTGTTGAAAGCTTGCAAGGAACAACGGACCATTTCACAAAGCATACAGCTGCAAAGACACCCATTAGAAAAATAAATCAACCTTTAATAACGCGTTTCAAATCAGAGCATTGTTGTATAAAGTAGCTAAACAATATGAGAAAATTTTAACGGCGAGTAGCTTGCTCGCCGTTTGTTAAGCACACTTGAATTATTATGCTTTTTTTACGAATTTGGCGGTAACCATCATCTCGCCTACACCGTCAACTTTGCAGTCTAACTCATGATCTTTTTTGTCAAATACACGACGCACCACCGCTTTAGTACCAATTTTAATCACTTGCGAGCTGCCTTTGATTTTAAGATCTTTAATGACAGTTACTTTATCGCCTTCGGCAAGTAATGCGCCATTTGCATCTTTCACTTCAATCGCATCTTCTTGTGCTTGCTCTTCGGGGTTCCATTCAAATGCGCACTCTGGGCAGACTAAGTTTTCTTGATCTTGATAAACGTATTCTGATTGACAGCTTGGGCAAGGAGGTAACGACATAATAATTCTCTGTTCCTGTTTTATTTTCGCCCTATTTTAATAAATTAAGCCCTATTAAGCGAGTGGTTATTAACAATAAACACTCTGTAATTTAAGTATCTAACAGAAGAAACCTAATTTAGGTTAAGAATGCGCGCTAAAATTCAAGCGTGTTTTAAAACGCCCACAAACGGATGTGTTTAGCTGTGTAGACAATAATGAAAATTGAATACCGAGCAAACTTTTACTTTTTAATTATGTGCAACAACCCGGTTGCGGCCTTGCCTTTTTGCTTGGTAAAGAGCTTTATCTACACGTTTGAACAATGTTTCAAAATTGTTATCATCATGAGCTTTCATTACTAGTCCAATACTTACTCTCGCCAAAATGCCGCCTTTTTCCGTTGGGACTGGATTGTTCGATTGGTATTCGCGTATGCGTTCAGCTACACGCTTAGCTTCTTTAAACAGAGTATTTGGCAATATAATAGCAAACTCTTCACCACCGATACGTGCTAGCACATCCTCATCTCGTAAATTAGCAGTTAAGCTTTTTGCAAATGTCTGCAAAACCAGATCGCCTACTGGATGACCATACTTGTCGTTAATTTTTTTAAAATGATCAATATCAAGCGACATCAACGCAAAAGGTTCTTTACTTCTATCAGCTCGTTTAAATTCACGTTCAGCGGTTTCAATAAAATAGCGACGATTATAAATGTTGGTTAAATAGTCTGTATTAGCTTGTTTGCGAAATTGCTCTTTCAATTCGTAAAGTTCTGTAACCTCTGTAGAAAAGCCAATAAGGGATTTGCTTCCATGGTGTTCAAATGGCACTTTTACACTTAAATAATGTCTTTTGTTACCGTTATCGTCCGTCACTGTCTCTTCAATAGTTTGTTTTGTACCACTGGCAAACAATTCCGTGTCACTTTCATGAAAATGCGCAGCCATATCTGGTGGCAGAATATCCTGCTCTTTTGCACCTATAATGTGCTCTACTGGGAGCCCAAAAAGCTCGGAAACTTTGGCATTTACATAGATAAATTCACGTGAATCATCTTTCATGTATATATGTGCTGCGACATTATCTAGCACAATATCGAGTAACTTGTTTTGTTCTTCCACTTTGCTTTGAAGATGACGTTGTTCGGTAATATCGTTTGCGATGCCACACACGCCAATTAAGTTATTATTCTCGTCATACAGCGGTTTTTTGATGATTTGATAAGTGACTTCGCGGTTAAATGCTTTTACGAAATTAGTTTCTTCTTTTCTTAAAGTTTTTCCGGTACGCATGACCATTTGGTCGTTTTCGATTACTTCTCGTGACTGTTCCAAATCAAAAAAGTGACTATCGTCTTTACCTAGAACTTCTTCTTGAGGTAAATCAAATACAGCTAACACAGCTTGATTTACGTAGGTATAGCGTCCTTTTAAATCTTTGCTAAAAATACAGGCTCCAACTACGCTCAGCATGCCTTCTAAAATAGCAACTCTCTCTTTTAACTCTGCCGTCATCTATCACCTAACGTTTTTGTTCCGGGAAATAATTTACTATCTTGATACAGCAAATCATTGCACCAAAACGATTGTAATTCGAACAATAGCATTTAATTAAATTCAGTATATAGCAATTTAGTCTGATGAAGAAACTTTATGCATTCAAACACATATAATCGACATTAAGTCATACACTTAATGACGTTTTACGTTCTCAATCGATGTGCGTTATGCTTGAATAACGGTTATAAATCAAGCAATCACGTCGTTATAATTAAGTTTCCGATTATAAGAAAAACAATTTGTGTGATGCCCTTGTCAGATTGAGTCGTAAATAAGATTTTTAGAATCGAAAACATATCTAGTCTGATAAGCTAAACAGAGTAAGTAACGAATTTACAAAGTCCCCAATCTTAAGACGTATGATGCGGTAGAAAGGGTGCATTGGTATGCTGGTTACAACAGGACAAGGATACTTTAGCGTTTCTGTTACTACATTTGAGCAATCAAAAACTAAATTTTTTATCAACTTAAAACCATAGTAACCCATTTGTTGATCATACTTAATGTGTGAAGATAATATATCGTTCTTATTAAGACAGTATTTAAACATCGAAACACTCAATAAAGATAGTGCATTTGTGTTTGTATTCTTGAATGAATATGTTAAACCATTTCAACTGTGAAATTTTGGAGTATATATGGAATTTGGACTTTGGCTTAGTTTAGCCGGAATTTGTGCTGTAGGTGCAATGTCACCTGGACCTAGTTTGGCTGTAGTCTTGTCGCATTCGATGGAACAAGGTTCAAAACACGGGTTAATTGCCAGTGTCTCACATGGTATTGGTGTAGGCATTTATGCTGCGCTTGCTTTAATTGGCTTAGCAGGTCTTATCCAACAATTTCCAATTGCCTACAAGGCGATACTATTTGGTGGCGCTATATATTTAATGTATTTGGCTTTCAACATTTTAAGGGCAGGCAAAAGTAAGTTCAGTTTTGATAAAGCAAGCTCTACAAGTTCTCTTTACGCTGCTAGAGATGGTTTTGCGATTGCTTTTTTAAATCCTAAATTGGCAATTTTCTTTTTAGCACTCTTCTCGCAATTTATACATCCTGAAACCATTACTGTGTATCAGGGCATAATTATGTGTTTAACCGTGTTTATCATTGATACACTTTGGTATTGCATTGTCAGTGTAATTACCAGTAAAGCAAACCAGAAATTCGACCTTACCCGTTACGCGCATGTTATCAATAAACTATTAGCTTTTGCCTTTTTATTGCTGGCTTTACGCGTTTTAATTACAAATATTTAGGCCTTTTAATGTCAAAAAAAGCAATCGTTATTGGTGCAACAGGCTTAGTTGGCAACGAGCTTGTTACATTACTTTGCCAAACAAATGACATTTCTGAAGTTGTTGTAATTGCAAGAAGAGAACTCACTTTTTGCCATGCAAAACTAAAATGTCACATTGTCGATTTCGAAAAGTTAGCAGAGCACAGCCATTTATTTAAAGGTGATGTGCTTTTTTCATGCTTAGGTACTACTAAAAAGAAAGCAAAAACAGTTGAGGCGCAGCGAAGAGTTGACCTAAATTACCAATATTTAATTGCCGAAATGGCAGCTAATAACACTATACAAGATTACTTACTCGTATCTTCTAGCGGTGCAAATAGCAATAGCCGCAGCCCTTACCTTAAAATGAAAGGAGAGCTTGAAGAAAAAGTAAAAGCACTTTGTTTTAAACGCATTTCAATTTTACAACCATCATTATTACTTGGTAAACGGCAAGAGTTTAGAATAATGGAAACTCTCGCAAGTGTAATTTTACCAATAATTTGTAAGCTTCCTTGGTTAAAACGTTACAGGCCAATCTCTGGGCAGCAGGTAGCACATAAACTACTTGATGTTTACCAAAATCAAACGGAGCACCAAGCCGTTTATGCGTTAGAAGAGCTGTTTAGTTAGTAACAACTAACCACAGGTTTGCGTTGCGTAAAACCCTACATAGGCCACATTCAAATTAATGCAGAAAATACAATTTAATTTATTTTTTACTTTTAGAATACGATTTTAAGTATTCAAAACAATCTAGAGCCCTGCCTTCATAAAATTAAGGTCATGAGTATTCAAATACTTAATGCAAAGTAATCTTAATCACAAGCAATTTATAATAAAGCCTTATCCGATTGAGAATAAATTATAATGTATACAATCTTTACACAACACACCCCATTCTGTAACATAAAATAACACACTGTATACATTATACCTTTAAATCAATTAGGATATGCAATAATGATAAAAACAAGCAACATTCTTAAACGCTCTGCTTGCGCACTTGCTGTAGCATCTGCAATAGCAGTTAGTTTACCTGCATTAGCTAACGATACCTTTAACGGCACTGTAAAAGGTGTGGTATCAAGCGCTGATCAGCAACAACTCGCAAACGCGACTGTAACGCTTAAACATAAAAGCAAAGGGGTTACTCGTTCAATTACTACATCAGATGATGGTAGTTATACACTTCGTAAACTTCCGATTGGTGAGTATACACTTACTATTGAAAAAGAGGGTTACGAGCAAGTATTAGAGCAAGACATCTTAGTTACAGTTGGTGGCTCAGTTGTATTTAACAATACCATGTATTCAGCTGGTACAAATATGGAAACCATTGAAATCACTGGCAGCAGAATTGCCCGTGTGGATATGGAATCATCTACAGGCGGTATTGTGGTAACACAAGCTGAGTTGAAACGATTACCCGTTGAAACAGGTTTTGAAGCAATTGCCCTACTTTCTCCAGGTGTTGTAAGTAACGGTGAGTTTGGTGCTGCCAGTATAGGTGGTAGCTCTTCTGCAGAAAATGCGTACTACCTAAATGGTATTAATATCACCAATATCAAAACGGGTATTGGTTCAATTAATCTGCCTTGGGAAGGTGTTGCGCAAACTGAGGTTATGACTGGCGGTATTGATCCAAAATTTGGTGGTGCATTAGGTGGTATTGTTAATGCTATCTCAAAATCAGGTAGCAATGACTGGGAATTCGAAGCATATGCACGTATTGACCCAGAAGCGACGCGTTCACATCATAAAAATATGATTGACCGTGAAGGAAACTACTTCTCAAACAGCGAACAAGATGAAAGCACGTTCACACGTTTTTCATTCTCCGCAGGTGGCGCATTAATTGAAGACACGCTTTTCTTCTATGGTGTTTATGCACCGCAAAAAAGCGATTATGAGGCAGCTGGCAGCAATACCATTGATATTGGTGAGAGCACTTCAGACCGCTACCTAGCTACAGTAGACTGGTTTATCACTGACGATCATTCACTTACAGCAACTGCTATTGGCTTTACCAACAAAGGCAAGGGTAAAACCTATGCAAATGATTGGGAAACGCAAGAAGTTGGCGAATATTTAAGTGATTATAAATCACGTACCGGTGGTGATATTTTTGGTTTAACTTACTCAGGTATTATCAATGACGATATGTCAGTTGAAGTTGTTGCAGGGCGCACTGTTGATAAAACCTATAACTCTGCAACAAGCTCTGATCCGCTAGTTTGGTCACGATTGACTGGCGGTTGGGTGAAACTATCGCAAGAATCAGCTTCTTCGATTACTGAGGCTGAATTTATTCGCGACCAATTACGTGCTGACTTTAGTTGGACGTTAGAAGATCACGACATCAAAGTGGGTTTCGATTACGTTAATATCGACGTAGATTACGTTAATAGCCCGAATGGTGTTGATGACCGCGCTGGTTGGTGGTACCCGATGTATGCGTGGAATGGCAATCCGGTGGACCATCCAGCAGGTCAACCATTTATCCAGCAACGCGTTCGTACCGACTTTACTGATTCAGAAGTAAATTCAACCGCATTTTATATTCAAGATACCTGGACAGTAACAGATCAATTGACACTTAACCTAGGTTTGCGTTATTCAAGCGTTTACAACACAGTTTCAACCGGTGAAAAATATGTTGATGTCGATAACCAAATCGCGCCTCGCTTACAAGCTATCTATGACTTAGGTGATGGCACATCAAAAGTGTATGCAACATTTGGTCGTTATTACCAACCTGTTTCAGCAAATATGAACATAACCCAAGGTGGTCAGCGTCGTGATATTAGTTATTACTACGAAGTAGGCGAAGTAGATGGCAATGGACAATCTGTGTTATTACCGGATGGTTCTCCAAGCACAGGCGCATTTATTGGTGAAGATGAAGTACAAACAGGTGAAATTGATACTGGTATGATCGTCAGCCAAGACCTAGAAGCCATGTATTCTGATGAAATTACCATTGGCTACCAAGGCGAGTTTCTTGATGGCGACCTAGTTTATGGTGTTCGCGGTATTTACCGTGACTTAAAAGAATCCATTGAAGATACAAACTATGCACCTGTGATGCGTAAATGGTTTGCAGAAAATGGTATCAATAACGCTCCAAATTATGCTTATATCTTAAATAACCCAGGTACTGACTTAGAAATATTCTATGATACAAATGACGATGGAAATGCAGAGCGCATTTTGATCCCAGCAGACTATATCGGTTTACCTGATCCAGAGCGTAAATACGGTGCAATCGAAAACACCCTATCAGGCTCAATTGGCAGTGATTTCCACTATAACGCATCATACACTTGGTCGCATAGCTGGGGTAATACGGAAGGTTTAGTACGTACCGATAACGGTCAAGCTGATCCAGGTTGGACAACGTCTTATGACTATGCTGATTTAATGGATCACTCAAGTGGTAATTTGCCTAATGACCGTCGTCATTCATTCAAAATGAATGGTTATTACAACATCACGGATGAATTAGTACTTGGTTTTAATATGCGTATCACATCAGGTGTGCCAATCAGTAAGTTCTCTCGCCACCCACTGGGTGTAGATAGCTGTGCTGAAGGTTCGGTATGGGATGAATGTAATAGCCGTGGTTATGATCATGTGTCTTTCTATGATGCAGACGGTAACCCTGCACCACGCGGTACATTTGGCGAAACTGACTGGTTAAAAGAGTTTGATTTAAGCCTTGCATACAACATTTCAGTAGCAGGCAATCCGTTAGAGCTAAAAGCGACAGCATATAACTTGTTTAACTTCGATACACAAACATCGGTTGTGCAAGCTAACGCTCGTGATGGTGCCAACGGTCAAGAAGTGAACCCTAATTGGGGTATGACATCAGGTCGTTTAGGTGCTCGTTACATCAGCTTTGAAGCACGTTACGCTTTCTAATACGCAAATACTAAAAAGCCCGAAGCACAGTTTCGGGCTTTTTTATACAAAAAAAACAACAGTTAGCTGTTAGGTTCAAACTCACTGGACAGTATAAGTTGCCCTTGTTCATCACAGATAATGTAGTTCTCTTGCGTTAAATAATCGATTACAGTATCAACATCGCTTTCTGCCACTCCCGACAACACTAATTCATGGCGCTTAATTGGCTTTGGATGATTCGTCATCAATTCGCTCAATACCACGCGCATTATTAACTTATTTTTACGACACATAACACTTCACTAACGGTTATTTTATGTTCAAGTAATTTGTATCATAAAAAATAGATTTAGCACACTTTTTATACCCATTCTGTTAAGAATGTGATCAGTGATTGCGCTGCTAACTGAAATGATAACAAGGCATAATTTTTTTTATGCAGTTGTTTTACAATGATAAACTATAACGCAGTTAACATGATATTTAGTCCGCTAGGATGATCAGATACTTAAGTGAACTGGTATTATTCAACCAGTGTTATTTAAGTCAATAAAAAGCCCGAGACAGCCGCTCGAGCTTTAATCACTAAAATTATGTAAGATTTAGCCTTTCGGCTTATCAACAGTAATTTTTTCAATTGCTAAAATTAAGCCTAATCCAAATACCGCTAAAGCAAAACAAATCAATGTTTGTGGATCTTGCCCTGTCACCATTTGATATGTTTCCGGGCCAATGTTGGTTTGGCTTAATGGCTTCTCAATACCTTTTGAATTGGTATAAGTACTTACTACTTGTTTCCAAGGCCAAAGCAAATTAAGCGAGCCAAATAAAAAACCTGCCAATAAAGCAAAAGTGACGTCTCTAAAGCGCGCTAACAACCAGCCTAAAAAGTGCGAAAATGTCATTAAGCCAACAATACAACCGCTTAAAAACAGGGCAATCAGTGCTAAATCTAACGATGTTACAGCAGCTAATACATGTCCATACATGCCTAGTAAAAGTAAAATAAAACTGCCAGAAATACCCGGTAAAATCATAGCGCAAATAGCAATCGCACCTGCTACAAAATAATACCACCAGCTCGCATTAGCTTCAGCAGGCGCTAAAGAGGTAATGGCAAAGGCAATCACGGTTCCTAAAATACATGCTAAAACTGTTTTTATATCCCATTTTTCAAGCTGTTTAGCAATATGTAAAAATGAGGCAATAATCAATCCAAAGAAAAAAGACCAAACAAAGGTTTGATGATGTGCTAATAAATAAGTAATTATTTTAGCAAGTGATAATGCACTAATCGCTAAACCACTAAAAACAGCCACTAAAAAGTTTCCGTCAATGTGTTGCCAAAGTCCTTTGATACCCTGCTCTTTTAATATTTTGAATGCAGTTAAATTAACACTGCGTATGGCGGTAAGTAATCGTTCGTAAATCCCCGTGATAAATGCAATGGTGCCACCCGAAACGCCAGGTACTACGTCAGCTGCGCCCATACCTGCACCTTTCAAAAAGGTCATAGCATAGTCTCTCAGCGTGTCTTTTTGCTGTGACATAGCCTTAGTTTTCTCCTTAAATAAAAACTAGGCGTATATTAGGTGAAGTGGCTGAAGAATACTATCGTGGCACACAGAGAATAACTTATTAATTAAATAAAAATATGGGATGTTTTTTGTATTTATTGCGCTATATCAAATAATAAATATGCCAAAGACATACTATAGTATAAAAACAAGTACACTCTTTGTGAATGGATGCACTGCATGTAAAGGCGGTAGTAGTATGCTTACTCCTCAACAAGCACGCCAAAGGTTGCGTCGTATCAGTTCTCTTAACATTGAGCTAGCTGAAAGTTTTGATCAACTATTAAATGACCTACTTAGTGAAGGGAAGCATTTCCTTTGTGTCGATAAAATATCAGTTTGGTTAATCGATAACATTGACGTCCCAAAGAAATTAAATTGCATTGCAACTACTGAGTCAAAAATCTGTACTTCGAGCAGTTTAGGCATTCATAAATACCCCAATTATTTTGAAAATATTTTGCTTGGCAACACAATTGCAGCAAATAATGTGGCTACTGACATCAGAACTACAGAACTCCAATCGCACAATCAAACCAATACACGTGCAATATTGGATACCGTCATTTTTCATAATGGAAAACCGCAAGGAGTAGTATCTTGCGAGTCAAATATACAGCATCACATTTGGCATGATGAGGATATTATTTATGCTGAATCGCTCGCCGACAGTTGCAGTAGAAGATTGATGGCATATGAAACACTAAAATTACAAAAACAATTAAGAGAACTTGCTTTCGTTGACACGCTTACGGGCTTAAAAAACCGCCGTTATTTTAATGAACGAGTGCAAAGTGCGAAAAATTCTCAGTACCGCCTTCAATCACCACTTTCCTTAATCATGATAGATCTTGATCATTTTAAACGCATTAATGATGAGTTCGGGCACGAACTGGGAGATATAGTATTAAAACATTTTGCTAAAAATTGTTTGGGAAAGTTGCGTCTTGAAGATACTTTGTGTCGTTATGGCGGTGAAGAATTTATTGTTATTTTACCCTACACTACCGAAGCTCAAGCCGGATTGTTAGCTGAGCGCCTTCGCACATCTATTGAAAATATGTCTATATACCACGAACAAAAGGTAGTAAAAGTCACTGCAAGTTTTGGTGTTGCCGAAATGGGCTTAGAAGACTCTATAGAAGAAACAATAAAAAAAGCTGATATTGCTGTTTATGCAGCAAAAAAATCAGGCCGTAACTGTGTTGTTAGCAGTTAAAAAAAGCACTTACCAATAACGATATTTAGTTTTAATCTAATAGAAAAAACCAATCACAACATTTCAAAACACCCCCACAACAATTGGATACAAAACGATACAATCCGACAATTTACAGCAATAAACATCTGGCGATAATTTAAGTAACTTAGTAACAAATCGTTAACAGGAGTTATAAAAAATGAAAATGTTACTTCCAATCATCGCTCTTGCAGGCCTATCAAATGGCCTTGTAGCTAAAGAGTTACCAATTAAACTAAAACAGGCAATGGATTCAGTTCGCATTGTAGGAGGTGAGCCAACTAAACTTGGTGAACGCCCATGGATGGCATCAATGCAATTTGATCAACAACACTTTTGTGGTGCTTCAATCATCAATCAAGATTGGGTATTAACTGCTGCACACTGCGTGGAGTCGTTAAAAGCATCTGAGCTGTCAAGTTTATCGATTCGCTATAACTTTATTGAACATGCAAGTGAGCAAGGTCAGCGCGTTAATGTTGAAAACGTCTATATCCACCCAGATTACCTTGCCGGAAAATCAACAGATGTTGCCTTGATTAAACTTGCTTCGCCTATTACGGATGTTGAATATGTTAAATTAGCAACTGATGCAGATGCTGGCCAAATTCAGCCGGGTATTGAAGCCATTGTTTCCGGGTGGGGCACAACTTCTTCAGGTGGTGATGTGTCAGCTCAATTACTGCAAGTTAAGGTACCGCTTATTTCTAATGAAGTTTGTAATAGTACTTCAGCCTACGGTGGTAAAATTGCAAACACTGAAATTTGTGCAGGTTTTGCTGCTGGCGGTAAAGATTCATGCCAAGGGGATAGTGGTGGCCCATTGGTGATTGCAAGTAATCAAGGTCCCCTTCAAGTTGGTGTTGTAAGTTGGGGTGATGGCTGTGCAATGCCGAACAAATATGGTGTGTATGCACGTGTTTCTAGTTTTAAAACATGGTTTGATGATGTAATTACAAATACTGAAAATCATGCAGGGATCGGGTCAGGTGGCCAAGAGCCAGGAGAACCAAACCAACCTGGCGATAGTGTAGGTCAATTGCTAACAGGTTTATCGGCAGAAGCAGACCAAATCGTTGGCTTTGAAATTGAAATCCCTGAGGATGCAAAAATCCTTTGGATTGATACACGTGGTGGTGAAGGCGATGTAGATTTAGTCCTTAATGGCGAAGATAAGTTCAGTGAAAAGTATTACTCTGTAATGGAAGGTAACGATGAGCACATCTTAGTTAAATTTCCACAACCGGGTGTATGGACATTAAAACTTCATGCCTATGAAGCATATAAAAATGTCGAACTGGCTGTAGTTGTTCGCTAGATTTCCTTGATGTTAAAAGAGAAGCCATGCTTCTCTTTTTTTGGTAGTTCGTATGAGATTTGTATTACTTACGTTATTAATGAGCATTTCACCTTTAACAGAAGGAAAAATTGAACCACTTTATGGTGTTACTGTGGGAGACGCGGTAGTAAACGTGAAAGTTAAAAGTCAAGGTTGTACCAAAGCTTCAGATTTTGCAGTTGCTATTCGACATCACCGGCTTATCATCACACGCATAAAACCAGATAATTGTCGTGCAAAGTCTAAACTTATTGAGCTTGCTTTACCTTTGCGCAATACTTTTAATAAACCAAAGCTTTATAACCCTATCTATTTAAGTTTGGAGCCAGTCTTTGCAAAAAATTCTTCTTATTGATGATGATGCTTCGTTAACAAGTTTGATCAGTCAATTTTTATCAAGTAACGGGTACCTTGTTAATGTGCTGAATGATGCGATGGCAGCGCACCAAACAATCGATTCGTTTAAACCGGATCTCATTATCCTAGATCTCATGATGCCTGGCATTGATGGTCTTACCTTGTGTAGAGAAATTCGTCCAAATTTTCATGGTGTCATTATGATGCTTACGGCATTAGGGGATGATATCGATGAAGTCACTGGATTGGAGTTAGGTGCAGACGACTATCTTTGCAAACCAGTAAAGCCACGACTGCTACTTGCACATATTCGAGCACAATTAAGAAAATCCTCCTTATCAGAAGGGATTATCAATAGTTCTGGTTTACTAATAGATACCCGAAAACGAATTGTATCGATTAATGGCAGTCAGGTTGAGCTGACTACCGCCGAATTCGACCTGTTAGCGATTTTAGCTAATCACAAAGGACAAGTGATTTCTCGCGAAGATCTGCATTTGAAAATCTTTCGTCTCGAATATGATGGCATTGACCGTTCAATTGATTTGCGTATTAGTCGAATTCGAAAAAAGCTTGCAGCAGTGGCACCTGATAATCAGCTGATAAAAACAGTCAGAAATACAGGCTACATACTTTGTGACTAACAACAAACTGTATATCACCTCAACTTTAAATGTCATCATTGTTTATCTAATGGAAATAACTGTACACGCTATTCCATGATTGATTTGTAAGGACTTTAAAAGACAAGTCGACGGGATAAAACTCTTAAGTCAACAATTCGAAAGTGAGCTAAACGTCACTGAAGTTTCAACAAGTATTTGGCAAACTCTCGCGTTAGCCCATCCCGATACTGAAATTACTTACTACCACCTATCGGCACTGGATTATGATCCCGAGCTAAAATCTATCGTCAGGTTGTTAGCTAATGGTAAAAGCTATATTGTTCTAACTGACTTAACATTCTATTTAAAACTTAATAGCAATGAGTTCTTACACCTTTACCCTATCCCACCTTGGTATGAATAATCATTTTATTGAACTAAGTATGCCGCTCATCCCGAGCTTTCTTTTACTAGGTTTATTGATCATGCATCAGGTTTTAATACAATTTGAATTAAGTAACCTAATTGACGAGTTTTCAGCTCATGGGATTACGCTAGATAGAAGTTCTAAATATACAATTGAAGAACAGCTAATTCATCAAATCAAAAAGAAAATTGATGAAGAAGAGGACAAATCTGTTTAACAAAGAGATCTGTTGCACGGTGTTGTGCATGAACTGCGTAGTCCACTGTCGCGCATGCAATTTCCCTTGATATGTCGCCCAAACAAACGACCCTAATCATAAGCAATTATTTAGGGAAATTGATAATGAAGTGCGAGAGCTGAATAACTTGGCTGGCGAATTACTAAAATATACACACTTAAAGTTTATGGATAAACCATTATGTTTTACCTTAGAACCGATTGACGAAATGATTAAAACCTGCCTTGTCAAAGTAACACCTCTCTACCCAAAGCTTGAGTTCATTTATGATTCAGTACGATGTGACAACCCTTTAATAGTCAGGACATTGAGTAATGTTCTGGAAAATGCTGGACGTTTTGCTAATCAGGCTGTTCAAATATCCTGCTGGTATAGCCAAGGCACATGCAAAATTTGCATTGAAGATGATGGACCTGGGATCCCACCAGGAAGATAGTGCGTATATTTCAGCCTTTTCCCGTTTAACTCAAAACCAGGAAATTAACTCAAGTGGCATAGGTCTCGGGCTTGCTGTGACAAAAAGTATTGTAACTCGTCACAATACTCAAATCAGCCTGGGACAATCAAAGTTAAATGGGCGCGATTCAATATTAGTTTTCCAGCCTATAAAAGTAAGCTTTAAAGCTGGGAAATAAAATGTTCACTTGCATTCTCTATCAGGTCAAGTACCTTTTCAAAACCCTGCTCACCGCCATAATAAGGATCAGGTATTTCATTCACGCCCATATCGCCGTAGCTCAAAAACAACTTTAATTTAGCATGATATTGGCCAGAACAAATCGCTTTTAAATCTGCTAAGTTTTGCTTATCAGCACACAAGATCTCATCAAAATACTCAAAATCATTTTGCGTTACTTGACGAGCTCGGATAGAAGAGAAATCATATCCACGTGCCTCACCTGCTGCACGTGAGCGAGGATCCGGACGCTCACCCGCGTGATAGCCTATAGTACCGGCTGATTCTACCTCAAGATCGATGCCTTGTTTTTCCGCTATGGATTTTAAAACAGCTTCTCCCGTTGGTGAACGACAAATATTACCCATGCATACGACTAGTACTTTATATCGTTTATTGTTCTTGCTCATTTTTTACTACTCTCAACCGCATAATTTATGCCACATCTATATTTACAAAGCTGCTATAACTGTATTTTATTAAAATATTATAACCACTCTGGGTTTATATACCTCTCTAGGGTGCTATTTACCATTTTGAGTCTGGTGAGGTAACCAAGCCAACAATTTATTTAACAAACTGTCTTCAACAATGGGTTTTGCAATGTAATCATCCATACCCGCAGCTAAACATTTTTCCTTGTCTCCTACCATGGCATTTGCGGTCATAGCGATAATGGTGATTTTTTGATAATTCTCGCCAGCTAAGCCTCTGCGGATTGCACTCGTTGCATCATAACCGTCCATTTCGGGCATCTGACAGTCCATTAAAACAAGTGAAAATGGTTGTTGATTTTCACATGAAGCGAGGATAGATAATGCTTCTTTTCCGTTTGCTGCAATTGTTACATCAGTTAAGCCAAGTTTTTTTAAGGTGCTTTCAGCAACAATTTGGTTTACGTGATTATCTTCAGCTAACAAAATACGGGTATGGTTTGCCCAATTGACTGGTTTAACTGTTCCCTTAGTTTTTGTTGCAGGCGTGTCATGGTGTATTACCAAAGGTTCTTGTAACACCTTTGTATTATCCCCTTCTAGCGAAATAGAAAGCGCATCCAATAAATCTGATGCGGTTGCAGGCTTTGGAAAGTAGCCAGAAAACCCTAATTCGGTGAAGAAGGTAGCATCCCCTTGATAGTTCATTGGCGTCATCATAATCAGTTTTGTAACATTATAATTTGCGTGTTGCTTTAGTGCTTTGCCAAGATCTAGCCCCCCAACATTAGGCATTTCCATATCTAAGAATGCAATGTCAAAACATCTTTGGTGAGTTTTGTAGTGTTCTTCACAAGCTGCCATTGCTTGCTCTGCAGACATTGCTTCATAAACCCTTGCCCCCCACATCTCTAATTGGCTACGTAACACCTGAAGATTTGAACCGTTATCATCTACGATTAAAAGATTTAAATTACTGATATCGACGGCTGGAATATCAGCATATATCAAACCACTTTTACCTAAAAGAATTGAAAATTTAAAGCAACAACCTTTTTCTACTTCACTCTTGACACTAATTTCACCATGCATTAAGCCACATAGTTTTTTTGCAATTGCAAGTCCAAGTCCTGTTCCACCATACTTACGAGTTGTTGATGCATCAACTTGAGAAAACGATTTAAATAACTTTTCTTGTTGTTGCTGGGGTATGCCAATGCCTGTATCCATTACTTCACATAATAGTTGCCAGTGTTGTTCATCATACTCATTTAGTGCCGCTTTAATAACCACTTCACCGTTATCTGTAAATTTGATGGCGTTTCCAACTAGGTTGTTTAAAATTTGCCGCAAACGATTTGGATCACCCTTAACATATTTGATATTGATATTAGTAATATCAAGCACTAATTCGAGTTCTTTTTGATGCGCTTGAATTGCAGCTGCTTCAGCAAATTCACTGAGCATGCCAGGTAAATCATATTCTAGGTATTCAAGTTCTAGTTTACCTGCATCAATTTTCGAAAAATCTAAAATATCATTTAATAAGTTCAGTAATGCATTGGCACTACTGATTGCCATACTAGTGCGATGCATCTGCTCTTTCGAAAGCTCACTGTTTTGCAACAAATTCAGCATTCCTAGTACGCCATTCATTGGGGTGCGGATTTCATGGCTCATGGATGCCAAAAATTCGCTTTTGGCTCTATTAGCATGTTCAGCCAGCAGTTTGGCTTGCTCTAAGGCTTTATTCGTTTCAATTCGTTCTGTTACATCTTGCTGTATCCCGACAAAGGCAATCAGCTTTTGATCATTATCAAATACAGGCGATATTTGTAAGTTATTCCAAAATTCACTGCCATCTTTGCGATAATTTACTAGTTCAATTCGAATCTTCCTTTTTTGTTCAAGTGCTGTTCGAATTTGATTAACCGCTTCTCGAGATGTTTTGGGGCCTTGTAAAAAGCGACAATTTTTTCCGATCGCTTCTTGTCCATAACCAGTCATTCTTTCGAAGCCAGAATTAATAAAAATAAGTGGATTGTCTGACTCTGCCGCATCCGAAATTGAAATTCCTAAGTTGCACGCTTCAATCGCTTGCGCTAACAAATCGTTACGTTCTTTTGCTTCTTTTAATGCATCTTGATCACGCTTTTGAATCGTTATGTCAGTGAGAGACCCCGCCATACGAATCGGGTTTCCTTGTTTGTCTCTAAGGGCAGTGCCTTTGGCACGATAAAAGCGATAACTGCCATTTTTATTGCGCAAACGATACTCAATATCATAGGGTTTATTGTTAGTGAGGTGTTGCTCAATACTATCATTCACCCGCGCTTTATCATCGGGGTGAAGTGCATTGAAAAAACTTGATAATGTGCTTGGATATTCCTTCTCATTATCATAACCAAGTAGTACTCTAAACCGAGGAGAGAAAAATACACTTCCTGTTAAAATATCCCAATCCCAAAGCCCATCGTTACTACCCTCTACGGCTACTTTAAATCGCTCTTCACTTTGCTTTATCTCTTTTTCTGATGCTGCTAAGCGACGATAAGGATCCAGCAACAACCTATGACCAATTAAATAAAGTACGATCCATGCAAACACCAAGCTTGCCGCAATTACAGAGGCTATTTTGCTGATAATACTTGTAACACGTTGTTCAATCAGTCGACTATTAAATTGAAAATTAAGAACTAAGCCCGAGTCACCAAGCGGGATAGATGATACAGACTGATATGACAAAGACGCATTAAGTGTTGAAAAAAAAAGCCATTCGCCATTGAGAGTCACAGCATACATGTCGCTATTAATCACATCTTCCAAAAGCGTTGTTAGGCTGCGTTCGAACTTTACAATAAGAGCGCCTTCACTGAGGCCGTTGTATTTAATAGGAACCGCAACTACAAAATAAAGACTTTCTTGCTCTTTGAATAAAGTAATAACATGATCTGTTTCGTCTAAAAGTAGTTTCTCAAGCCATGGTGCTTCAAGATCAATAATCCCTTCTGAACGATTGCTATAAATTAATTCATTTGCAATATTTACCAGCCAAATAGGTTGCTTCTTACCAAGCAGCTGATAACTATTTAAATAATCTGATAACGAAGCTGTCGAAATATCAGACCCCATCACTCCATTAATAAGCATGGGTTGCTTTGCTAAATCATTCAGTAACTGTAAACGAGTCTCTAAAAATTGCTGAACATACCGCGCACTCAACTGTGCCTCAATCTGAGCTGATGTTTTGTGGTATTGACGCATACTGTTATCTGTTGTGTAGCCAACCAATATGGCACTCACCAACACAGATAAAAACAAACTAATTACAACAAACAGCAAGAATGCTCGGTTTGCTGTTAATTTAGAATCTCGCGTGTTGTTAGCCATTAAATGCTCTTAATTCTTAAATACATTAATCCCACCATCAGGCATGTATTTTGCCATGCATAAATCGTCTAAATCGAGCGCTTCATGAGCATCTTGTAAATCATTGGACCATGCACTAAAAGGTTTATGATAAGTTTTGATCAATCCTGTAACCGGAGTATTTATACTTTCTAATTGTTGATGGAGTGCAGCACGCGTAATTTTAATGTCTTTATCAAGGGGAGTACTTTCAAACGCGGTTAAAAATACATTAGCCAAATCATATGCGTGAATAAATCCAGCTGGTGCTGGCAGTGTTTTCTCATCTACAAAGGTATCTGGAAACAAGGCTTTAGCATCTGCAATGGCTTTTTTCGTAAACGCTGATTTATTATCATCTCGCAACGAAAAACATGATTGAATAAAATTTAAATCAACATCACTTTCTAAATATTGATGAACATTATTAAAAAAATCTCCGCCAGTGATGCCCCAGTGACTAATTATTGGCATGCGTTGACTCACTGGTAGATTCGCCATAGCTTCAATAAACTGCCTGCCTTCAATTGCGTTACCCACAAATAAAATACAGTCTGCTTGTTTGTTTGCAATATCACGCAACATAATTTTGGCTTGATTTATTTTCGTGTTCCAACGAAACCAAGTTACGCTATTTTCGGCGTTACTCTCAAGCGCTTTACTCATGGTCGCATAATTGGACTCACCCCAGGGGGTTTTCTCTAACAACATCTGTGGACGCTGACATTTACGTTGCTGTTGGGCATATCTGACTATTCGATAGCCAGCTTTAGTATCATCTACCGAAAGGCGATATACCCAGTTTTTGCCCGCATCATAACGAGTAATAGGACCACCCGCCGCCCAAGGTACCAACAGCAGAATGTCATTTTGATTAATAAAATTTTTATATTTTATATAAGGGGGGGAATGTAAACCGCCTAGCATAAATAGCGCGTTTGGATCGGCTAAGAATTGCTTCATATGCATCAAACTGCGATTACTATTACCACGATGATCTTTTTCTATAAAATTAAATTCAATGTTATCGAATTTCAATTGTTGTTGTGAAAGCGCTGTCATAAAGCCAATTTTCATAGCCTTAGCAGATTGACCATGATTCGTATAATCTGAGTCGTGATAAATATTAAAAACTCTTTTTTCTGCAAGAAGTTGTGTTGAAGTTAATAAAAAAGAAAATAGCATTAACCGATGAAAAAAATGCATATATTGGCCCACGTGATCTTTATTACATATACAATAGCCAAAAAATGCCATTTGGTGAAATGCATAAGCACATAATTTTATTAATTTTTATTTCTTAATAATAAATCCATCCACATGCATCCTTTGTACAGCAGAGATCACCAGTTAAATTGCGTTAATCGTTTTTATACTGTACCCTGCTCGGCCGCCTTTATAAGAGTACGTAAAATGCATTTCTCAGACTTAAATCTTTGCCCTGAAATAAACCAAGCAATTAAAGAGCAAGGTTATGAAAGCCCTACGCCAATTCAAGAAAAATCAATCCCAGCAATTTTAGCTGGTCGCGATGTAATGGCTGCGGCACAAACAGGCACAGGCAAAACTGCTGGATTTACGCTGCCAATGCTAGAAATGCTAAGTAAAGGGCCAAAAGTACGCAGTAACCAAGTGCGTGCTCTTGTACTTACGCCAACACGAGAACTTGCAGCACAAGTTTGGCAAAGTGTAGCCACATACAGTAAGCACCTTTCAATGTCATGCCAAGTGGTTTATGGCGGGGTTAAAATTAATCCGCAAATGCTTAAACTACGTAAAGGCTGCGACATTCTC
>NZ_JBFKMX010000067.1:0-19356 GCF_041629635.1 Pseudoalteromonas sp.
AAAGCGAATACCATGGCACATGAAGCGCAACTTAAAATGTTACGCTATCAGTTAAACCCACATTTCTTATTTAACACACTGAACGCAATTTCGACTTTGATACTGGTTGAAGAAAATAAAAATGCCAATCAAATGGTATCAAAACTTAGCGAATTCTTGCGTTACACACTCAATACCGACCCAATTAAGCGGGTACCATTTGAGCAAGAATTACATGTGTTAGGCTTGTATCTTGATATCGAAAAGGTACGTTTTGAAGACCGCTTAAGCATTGAAATCGATGTAACAGACGAAGCGAAAATTGCCTTAGTACCCAGCATGATTTTGCAGCCACTAATTGAAAATTCGATTAAATATGCCATCGCAAATTTAGCAAGTGGCGGTTTAATTTCGATTAAAGGGCAAGTATTTGCCAACGAATTACTATTAGAAGTATCCGATAACGGTCCAGGTACTGATATAAAGAATGGTGCGTTAGTAAAAAGTTCTGGTGTTGGTCTAGCAAATACGCAAGATCGCTTAAAGACGCTTTACGAACATAACTATTCATTTGTATTATCTAACAACCAGCCGCAAGGTCTTGTTGTTAATATTCGTATACCGTTTGAAAAAGGATAACCATGAACACAATAAAAACACTTATTGTTGATGACGAACCTCTTGCAAGAAAAGGGTTATCAATAAGGTTAAGAGATTTCCCACAAATTGAAGTAGTGGGCCTTTGTAAAAACGGTGAAGAAGCGTTGGCTGAGTGTAAAAGCCAACAAGTAGATTTAATGTTCTTAGACATTCAAATGCCGGGGTTGTCGGGTTTAGAAGTAGTAAAACAACTTTCTGAGTCGGCGTTAGGGATCCCTGCCATTGTGTTTGTTACTGCATTTGACCAATACGCTGTAAAAGCGTTTGAAATTCATGCATTAGACTACCTTCTGAAACCAGTGGATGACGACAGATTGAAGAAGGCGGTAGAAAAAGTGCAAACATATTTAAAATCACAAGAAGATACAAGCCATAAACGTAAACTTGCCAGCTTTGTTGCGGGTATTACGGGTAACAACTGTGAAGAAATTCTAAAAAAGCTTGCTGCTGGTGATAAATTAGAAGAAACCCGTTTCCCAGAATCAATTGCAGTAAAAGAGCAGGGCGAAATTGTTCGAGTGCAAGTAAGCAGTATTCAATGGGTTGATGCAGCAGGTGATTATATGTGTTTACACTGTGCAGATGGCAAAACACACATTTTACGTAAAACAATGAAAGAGCTTGAAGCGGAACTTGATCCGAAAGAGTTTGTACGTGTGCACAGAAGTGCCATCGTAAACAGCAAACAAATTAATAAACTAGTGACACAAGTAAGTGGAGAATACTTACTTGTACTAGAAAACGGGCAAGAACTAAAAGTTAGCCGCAGTTATCGTGATAAAGTTAAAGCGGCACTAGCAAATTAAGTTGATTCAAAAAAGCGCGATTTTCGCGCTTTATTATTATCCCAAGTTGAAGTTAAGCCTATTTAAACGCCTAATAATGGATTGGTTATCAGTATTACTGTAGCTGGTAGCGCTAAGCGCAATTTCATTGAGTGAATTATTTAACATTCCCACCATAATGTCGGTTTTATTCGCTTTTACCGCGTCGACAGCGGCGACTCCCAGTTGCGTTGCAAGCACACGATCTGATGCAACTGGGCTGCCACCACGTTGAATATAACCTAAAATTGCTGCTTTGCTATCAACTCCAGTATAGCGTTCAATCTTTTTACTTAATTCATGAGCGCTAAAACTTAACGAATTTTCTGCCATTACAATAATATAGCTGTCCGTACGGTGGTTTTTAATGGCTTTATTGATATTTACAAGTAAATGATCAATAAACTGCACTTCATCTTCTATTATTTCTTTACACACAATGTGTTCAGCCCCTGAGCCAATGGCGGATTCAACAGCAAGAAAACCGCAATTTCGTCCCATCACTTCAACAATAAAAATACGCTCAAAGGCATTTGCTGTATCACGAATTTTATCTATGCTATCGAGCGCGGTTTCAACAGCAGTCCAAAATCCAATGGTTTGATCGGTACCATTAATATCATTATCAATAGTGCCGGGAATACCAATAATGTTGCCTTGCCATATGGCACTAATCGCTTGGCATCCTTTAAAGCTACCATCACCGCCAATTACGATTAATGCATCGATATTATTGGCGTTTAGTGTTTCCACAACTTGTTTTGGGCCGTTTGGACTTAACATTTCTTGGCAGCGAGCTGACTTTAAAATGGTGCCACCTTTACGAATGATATCATCTACGAGATGACAGTTGAGTTTTATAAAATGGTTTTCAATTAGGCCATTATACCCACCCATAAAGCCTAGTACTTGATACTGGTATTTTTCAGCTTGTAGGGTAACAGCACGAATTGCGGCATTCATGCCAGGAGCATCACCGCCGGAGGTGATTAGTGCAATTTTTTTACTCATATAAAGGTACAAAAAGGTGGTGTATAATTGTTCATACTAGTAAAAAATATTCTAAAATTAAATAGTTATTATCTAAATTTTAGATTATAAAAAGGAAGCTTTCGCTTCCTTTAAAGTTGGATAATATTTACTTCTTGTTCTTCTACTTCAAGGCCAACGGGTATCGCTGGTACATCCGGTTTATCAAGCGCGATATCGCCTTCGCTTATTTGCGAATCTTTGTTCAGTTCAGCAAAATTAAAAATGGATGGATCAGCTAAATGTGATGGCACCACATTTTGCATTGCAGTAAAAATAGTTTCTACGCGGCCAGGTTGCGTTTTATCCCATTCATTAAGCATCGCTTTAATGTGCTTACGTTGTAAGTTCTCTTGTGAACCACATAAATTACATGGAATAATTGGAAACTCTTTTGCTTCTGCGTACTTTACAATGTCTTTTTCTTTACAGTAGGCTAGTGGGCGGATCACCATATGTTGGCCATCATCACTTAATAACTTAGCAGGCATGCCTTTTAATTTACCACCGTAAAACATGTTTAAAAACATGGTTTCAATCATATCGTCACGGTGATGGCCAAGTGCGATTTTTGTTGCACCCATTTCTTTCGCTGTACGGTATAAAATACCACGGCGTAAACGTGAGCACAGGGAACAAGTAGTTTTACCTTCAGGAATAATATCTTTAACAATACTGTAGGTATCTTCTTCTACAATTTTGTATTCTATGCCCAGTGAATCAAGATATTCAGGCAGAATATGCTCTGGGAAACCAGGCTGTTTTTGATCTAGGTTAATGGCAAAAAGCTCAAAGTTAACAGGCGCTGAACGTTGTAGGTTTTGTAAAATATCAAGCAGTGTGTAGCTGTCCTTACCGCCTGATAAACACACCATAATACGGTCACCTTCTTCAATCATATTGAAGTCAGCTATAGCTTGACCTGTAAAACGACGAAGTCGTTTCTGTAACTTATTAAGGTTATATTTCGCCTTAGCTTCTGCTGAATGCGACATACAAATACGCCCCTAGAACAAATAAAGGGGCGTATTATAGGTGAAAAATTTAAGGAGGTTAAGACTTATCTAATGGGCTTTTATAGCCTTGAGGCTTCAGTGCCAAAACATCGCAATTTAAGCTATCAATAACGTGTTCTGCGGTATTACCAATTAGTGCAGCGCTAATACCAGTACGTCCCACAGTACCCATTACAACAAGCTCAGCATCTAGTTGGTTTGCAACTTGCGGTAATACATCTTCGGGCAATCCTTCTTTAATATAGCAATGACTTGATTCAATGTGATATTGCTCTGCTAATTTCTGTGTGGCAGAGATATGGTAATTTTTGACAGATTCAGTGTACTGACCAGCATCAAACTCAGGTATTTCAATTGCAATATTAACAGGCGTACCAGGGTAAGCATTTACAATATTTAAATTGCCATCAATTAATTCAGCTAAATTAGCAGCTTGCTGTAAAATGGTATGATTAAGCGTTTGATGTGTTTCTTCTTCGCTTGAAGCATTTACAGCAGCAAGAATTTGTCCGCCGGCAGGCCAATCATGCTCTTTTACAAGTAACAATGAAACAGGGCATTTGCGAATTAAATGCCAGTCAGTAGGCGTAAAAATAACGGACTTTAGGGTGTCGTGTTGATGAGTGCCTTTAACAACCATGTCGTAACTTTGTTCTAAAACGCAGTTAATAATGGACTCAAAAGGTCGGTTATGCCAAACCACTTGGCAATCGACTTCTAAATCTTGAGCATGTGCTTCTATCAATGATTTGATCCACTCTTTTCTATCATTAATAACGGCATCACGCATTGCGTCACGTTCTTCGCGACTGAGCATAGTTGTCATTTCATAGGAGAAATCGTAGATAGATAAAAAAGCGGTAATTTGTGCGCCCGATTTCCTAGCCAGCTCAAATGAGCGGTTTAACGCGATTTGTTTCTCTTTACTTGGGTCAATAACCGCAAGAATTTTCTTGATTGTGTTCATAAAAACCTCCCAAACTATTAAATCAGTGTAATGGATTTACATTAATTTGAAAGGTTTCTAATAGAATATTTTGTTTTAGATCAAGACTTAATAGAGGCGACTTTGAATAATTCTTCTGGGTTTAGTATGGAAATAAACTTACCTTCGACTTTAATAATATCTGCTTTTTGGAAACGGCTAAGTAGGCGACTGATGGTTTCAACAGTAAGGCCTAGATAATTACCAATTTCGCCTCGAGTCATTGTTAAGCGGAATTCTTTTTTGCTAAAGCCACGCTCGCCAAAGCGAGTAGAAAGATTAGCTAAAAAGGCAGCTAAACGTTCTTCAGCCGTTTTTTTATTAAGCATTAGTAACATTTCTTGATCATAATTTATTTCGTTACTCATCATACGCATAACTTGATGGCGGAGCTTAGGCAACTTACCTGAAAGCTCGTCGAGAGTTGAGAAAGGAATTTCACACACCATAGCAGTTTCCATAGCCTGAGCATAACTTCTGTGGGTCATCGTACTGATGCCATCAAAACCAACTATATCACCTGCTAAGTGGAAGCCTGTGATTTGTTCTTCACCACTTTCCGTTAATGTGTATGATTTAAATGAACCTGAACGCACAGCGTAAATTGAACGAAGAGGTTGCCCTGCTTCAAACAAGAAATCCCCTTTATGAAGTGGTTTCTTACGTTCGATGATATCATCGAGTTTTCCCATTTCTTCACTGTTTAATGAAACAGGAATACACAGTTGACTAATACTACAATCCTGACACTTGATAGCGCAGTTTTTTGACACTGATTTTTTGCTCAATTCCATGACACACCTAAAGAATACGTAAGACCAGAATAATGTATACTAAAACCTTATAATAACGCAATTATCAATAGGTATAAACCGTAGAAAATGAAGATGTTACCAAACACCATACGCACCAAGTTATGATTTAGTATTTGTTTAAATTTATCTGCTGCAAAGGCAAGCCCAATCATGGCGGGTAACGTACCAATTGCAAAAAACAACATAAAAAAGGCACCTCTAACAGCAGATTGTGTAGAGATAGAAAAAAGCAGGGCGGAATAGACTAAACCGCAAGGCAACCACCCCCATAACATACCATAGGCTAATGCTTTGCCATTTGTATTAATTGGTAAGAGATGCTTGTTAAACTGGACTAGGTGTTGCCATATTGCAAACTTGCCCACTTTTTCTATCCAGTTAAGAGAAATTGTTAAGCGCATAATATAAAGACCAACTAATATCATAAAAATGCCGCTTAATAGCGATAAAACAAATGAAAACGTAGTTGAACGTGATGCAAACTGTTGGCTAATGCCTGCTGCAAGCGCACCCGCAAGACAATAACTTAAAATGCGGCCTAAATTATAAAGTAGGGTGTAGCGCTGAACTAAGCTTTTATCTTTTACTGCGAGCGTTAATGACGATGCAACACCACCACACATTGCTAAGCAATGTCCGCTGCCTAGCAACCCCATAATAAGTGCGGAAATCATCTGACTAGTTGTCATTACTTTTTTTGTGTTGTTCTTTATCGTCTTCAAACAAAATACTGTGAGCTTGCTTGTCTAAATTATTAAATTGATCACTGCGCACAGCCCAAAAGAATATGCCGATTGCCACAATAACCAATAATATGGCTATTGGAATTAATACAAAAATGATGCTCACAACTAAGTGCCCCTTACTTAAGTAATCGTAATGAGTTACCAATTACGATAAGTGAACTTGCAGACATACCAATCACTGCAACCCAAGGTGGAATTAATCCCATGGCAGCTAACGGAAGAATTGAGCCATTATAACATAGTGATATGGCTAAATTTTGTTTAATAACACGTCGTGTTAGTTTGGCAGTATCAAAAAGACTGTTAATACTACTGATTTCACTGTTTAATAATACAACGTCTGCCGTATTTTTAGAAATATCAGCGCCTGATGCCATGGCAATAGATAAGTGGGCGCTGTTAAATACTGGACTGTCGTTAACACCGTCACCAACCATAGCAACTATTTTGCCATCTGCTGCGAGCTTTTCCACAACGCTTTGCTTATCCGAAGGGCTACAGCCGGTTTGGATGTTACTGATGCCAAGACTATTTACCAGCTCTTTACCTGCGTTAGAAGGATCGCCCGTTAACACTTGCAATTCAAGATCTCTTTGTTTAAGCATACTTAGAGTAGATTGGGCATGGTCGCGGATTTTATCTTGCAGTTTGAAGCCAGCAATTACTTGTTTATTTATGTATAAGAAAACGTCATAACGCTGCTCATCAAACTGACAAAACCAATTAGCCTTACCAATTGAAACGGCTTGATCTTTGTATATGGCTGAAATGCCTTTACCTGTTTCAATGACAACATCTGTTAGTTCAACTGACGCGACACTTAGCTCCATAAAGGCCTTACTGATTGGGTGCTCAGAATAATTTTCAAGTGACTTTGCAATTGCGTAGACTTCTTCGAGAGAATAATCAGCATTAAATAATTTTGTATCAAGTAATGTGAATTTGCCCTCGGTTAAAGTGCCTGTTTTATCGAAGGCAATATTGGTCACTTTTATAAGTGTTTCAAGCACATGCGATTTTTTTATTAACACCCCCTGTTGGGTTAGTTTCGCAACTGCACAGGTAAGGGCTGTTGGAATAGCTAAGCTCAAAGCACAAGGGCACGTTGCAACAAGCACGGCAATTGTAATCCAAAACGCTTGCTCAGGGTCTATCTGATACCACGAAAAGGCGGTAATTGATGCAAATACAAGTAAACATGCAACAAACCACTGAGCGACTTTGTCGGTAATTTCAGCGATTTTAGGACGAGAAGTTAGTGCTTGATGTTGTAAACGAACAATTTGGTTGATTAAGGTGTCTTGTCCAATTTGATTAACACAAATAGTTATTACACCATCGTGATTTACAGTGCCAGCGTAAACTTGATCACCTTTAGATTTACTCACGGCTGCGTGCTCACCGGTCATCATTGCTTCGTCAACAGAAGTTTTACCGTCAATTAAAATACCATCAGCAGGAATGGTTTCACCGGCTTTGATCATCACCTTGTCATTTAATTGAAGCCGTTTTGCTGCAATGATTTCTTCTTCATTATTGTTGATTAAGCGAGCAGTAAGAGGTAACAATTTTTGTAAATTAGCTGTAAATTCAGATGCTTTTAAACGGGCGCGGAATTCAAGATATTTACCTAACAACAATAAGAAAGTAAACATACAGATGGATTCAAAATACACTTCACCTGTTTCAAAAATGGTGGCCCAACTGCTTGCGGCATAGGCACCAAAAATGGCAAGTGATACGGGTAAATCCATATTGAGCTGTTTGGCTTTTAAACCACGCACTGCCGAGGTTAAAAATGGTAGCGCTGAATAAAGAATTACAGGCGTGGCTAAAATAAAACTGATCCAACGAAAATACTGTTCAAAATCGTCATCCATGCCAGAAAACATGCCAAAATACATAGCAAAGGCGAACATCATCACCTGCATTGTCATAAGGCCTGCGACACCTAATCGCCTGACATAAGATTTAGCGGTTTGTTTTTTTTGTTGTTCTTCGTGGTCTTGCTGGAAAGGATAAGCACGATAGCCAATTCGTGCTAAGGATTCAATAATGGTACTTAGTTTTAGTTTTGACTGATCCCATTTAATCATAGCGCGGTAAGTGGATGTATTAACATCAACACGAACTACATGGCCTAAATTGAGTAACTGTTTTTCAATAAGCCAAGCACACGCTGCGCAACTTATTCCTTCTACACTCAGAAGAATTTCAGCAATATCACCTTGTTTTGTTAAAAACTCAGATTGGATGTCTTCATCATCGTAACTTTGGAACATTTTAATCTGTTCCGGTACCAGTTCTTGAACTTTACCTGCGATCTCAGTTCTGTATTTGTAATAATCAGACATGCCTTGGTCAATAATGGCTTCAGCAACAGCTTGACATCCCAAACAGCACATGGGTTTAGCTTCATTTTCGAATTCAATTGATAGCGAAATACCCTTTGGAATAGGTTCCAAACAGTGAAAACAGTTCTTGGCCATGGCTTACTTATATTCTGGTTTAATTTTAAACGCGTTTTCGTAAGGTAAGGTGATGTTTTCTTTTAATTTCCATTCGCCATTGATCGGTTCGATGAAAATTGTATAACGACCGTCTTCAAGTAAATCAGTGACACCTGAATAGTCACCGTTTGCGTTGGGTGTAAGGGTTAATTCAACATCTTTATCTTTTAGAGTTGTGTGGTAAAACGATGTTTTTAGAGCTGGCGGGTTGAGCGAATCGCCCTTGGTGAAGCTGACTTTAACAACGCCATCATTAATAAAAAGGTCAGCATGTAAGTAAAGAGCTTTTGAACGATCAAATTTAGATAACTCTAAATTAATGGCTTTGCCTTTTTTATAGTAGTCATCAACGACCATTGAAGGGCCTTTGTCTGACATATAAACAAGTAACGTAACACAGGCGACTATAGTACCGGCAGGGATGAAAATAATGAACCAAGGCCAAAATTGTTTATACCAAGGAGTTGTAGACATAGGATTAATACTTAAAAACAAATGTGGCGTTATTCTACTTGAAGTGCTGTGAAAAGGGTAAAAAAAAGCTCCCAAAATGGGAGCTTTTTTGATCTAGATTGGTACTCTTAACGTGTTTATAAAATTTGATTAAATAACTCGTTAAGATTTACTAATCAATTACTTATCTTGAGATAAGCTGTAAACGTATGCTGTAAGAATATGTACCTTATCTTCGCCAAGAATGTCTTTCCAAGCCGGCATTACGCCTGCACGACCATTGCGAAGTGTTTCTTCAACAGCACGTTGTGAACCACCATATAACCAAATGTTATCTGTTAGGTTAGGTGCACCAAATGCATAGTTACCTTTACCGTCCATACCATGACATGCAGCACACATAGCGAATTTCGCTTGACCAGCAGCCGCGTCTTTTTGGTTAACAGTACGTCCTGAAAGGCTAAGTACATATGCAGTCATTTCTTTAATACCTTGATCTCCTAGTGCATCTTGCCATGCAGGCATAGCAGCAACACGACCGTGAAGAAGTGATGCTTTAATTGCGTCAGGTGTACCGCCGTATAACCAGTCATTGTCAGTTAGATTCGGGAAGCCTTGGCCACCACGTGCATCCGAACCATGACATTGCGCACAGTTTTGCGAGAATAGACGCTGACCAATTTCCAACGCTTCTTCGTTTGTTGCAAGGTCTTTAATATCTTGCTGAGCGAATTGTTGGAAAACTGGACCAAAACGCTCATCTGCGTTACGGATTTCCTGGTCAAGTTGAACACGTTTACCTGCAGCTTCATTATCAACCACAGCTTGTTTAGATTCTGCAATTGATTTAACACCTTGGTTTGAACTTGTCCATTTTGAAATACCTTCAAAATTACCCATACCAGGATAAAGGATTAGGTATACTGCTGCCCATGCGAAAGTCGCAAAGAACATAATTGTCCACCAACGAGGTAGTGGATTGTTTATTTCTTCGATGCCATCAAATTCATGGCCACATGATTCGCCTTCTTCAACGCCTGTGTAGTTCTTAAGATTCCACACAAGTAGGCCGAAGCAAAGCGCTAAACATGCAAGGGTTAAAACAATAACCCAAATGCTCCAAAACGTAGTCATTTCTCAGACTCCTTTTTTTCCTTTTCGCCAACTGTATTGTTATGTACGTTTTCGTCTTCAAAAATCGCATTTGCTGCTTCATCAAAATTCTTTTTAGAACGTTTGCTGTAAGCCCACAATACGATGGCTATAAAAAGTACTAATAATACCAGAGTAAATATGCCTCTGAATGTGCCGTAATCCATAGTGGTTTACTTCAAATGAGTACCAAGCTGTTGTAGGTACGCAATTAGCGCTTCCATTTCAGTTTTGCCTTTAATGGAATTAACATCAGCTTGTAATTCTGCATCACTGCCGTAACCACGACCTGGATACGCTTCTTGGTTAATGCCAAAGTTGTCACGGAACACTTGTAATTTCTTAAGTGTGTGCGTCGTATCAACTTCGTTTTTCGCTAACCAAGGGTAACCTGGCATGTTTGACTCAGGTACTACATCACGTGGATTTACCAAGTGTGCGTAGTGCCAATCATCTGAGTAGCGACCACCTACACGAGCTAAGTCTGGACCAGTACGTTTAGAACCCCACTGGAATGGGTGATCCCACACACTTTCACCAGCAACAGAGTAGTGACCGTAACGCTCAACTTCGTCACGGAAAGGGCGAATCATTTGTGAGTGACAGTTGTAACAACCTTCACGTACATAAATGTCACGACCTTCCATTTCTAACGCAGTTAGTGGGCGTAGACCATCTACAGGCTCAGTAGTGTCTTTTTGGAACATAAGTGGCGTAATTTCCACAAGTGCACCAAAGCTGATTGCGAAAACTGTCAGGATAGCCATAAGGCCAACGTTCTTTTCAACAATCTCGTGTTTATTTTGTGAATTATTCTGACTCATACATTACTCCTTACGCAGGCTGAGCTTCAGCTTGTAATGCACCTTTTTCAGCTGCAACAGTTTTAACAACGTTGTATAACATGATTAGCATACCAACAACGATGAATACACCGCCTACAAAGCGCATGAAGTAGAATGGGTAAGACGCTTCTAGTGATTGAACAAAGCTGTACATTAATGTACCGTCAGAGTTAACTGCACGCCACATTAGACCTTGCATAACACCAGAGATCCACATTGCTACGATGTACAGAACAACACCTACTGTGTGTAACCAGAAGTGTGTGTTAATTAATTTAGTGCTGTACATACGAGCCTGACCAAATAGGTTAGGGATTAAGTGGTAAACCGCACCGATTGATACCATCGCTACCCAACCTAATGCACCTGAGTGTACGTGACCTACAGTCCAGTCAGTGTAGTGAGATAATGCGTTTACAGATTTAATCGCCATCATTGGACCTTCGAACGTTGACATACCGTAGAACGATAGTGAAACAACTAAGAAACGAAGGATTGGGTCGTGGCGAAGTTTATGCCATGCGCCAGAAAGTGTCATGATACCGTTGATCATACCACCCCAAGATGGCACAAATAGAATTACTGACATTACCATACCTAAAGACTGAGTCCAGTCAGGAAGTGCTGTGTAATGTAAATGGTGAGGACCTGCCCAAATATAAAGAGAAACAAGTGCCCAGAAGTGAACTACTGATAAACGGTAAGAGTAAACTGGACGACCAGCTTGCTTAGGAACGAAGTAATACATCATACCTAAGAAACCTGCAGTAAGAAGGAAACCAACCGCGTTATGACCATACCACCACTGAACCATCGCATCTACTGCACCTGCGTAGATTGAGTATGATTTAGTTAATGAAACTGGAATTGCCATGCTGTTAACAATGTGAAGAACAGCAACAGTGATAATGAAACCACCATAGAACCAGTTAGCAACATAAATATGCGACACTTTACGCTTGATTAATGTACCGAAGAACACAACTGCATAAGCAACCCAAACAACTGTAATAAGGATGTCGATTGGCCACTCTAGCTCAGCGTATTCTTTACCACTGGTAAAACCAAGAGGAAGTGTAATTGCTGCTAGAACAATAATAAGCTGCCAGCCCCAGAAGGTAAAAGATGCAAGCTTATCTGAGAATAAACGCGTTTGACATGTACGCTGAACAACGTAGTAAGACGTTGCAAATAGTGCACTAGTACCAAATGCGAAAATAACTGCGTTCGTATGTAACGGACGTAGACGAGAGTAAGTTAACCATGGAATGTCGAAGTTTAACGCAGGCCATACTAGCTGAGCTGCGATGAAAACCCCTGCACCCATGCCAACAATGCCCCAAATCACCGTCATAATGGCGAATTGGCGTACAACTTTATAGTTGTATTCTGTTTGTGATGCTACTGTTGTTTGGCTCATTTTCCGGTTTCCGCTGCAATAAATTGCATTAAGAAATGAATTTACCCAATTCTAATTAAAGAAATGGGGCCTCTAAAAATTTACCAAATTCGTTACCTTACTTACTCGAACTTTTGCCATCAAATGATGTCAGAGTTTGAGTTAGCAAGAAAACCAACCCGGTAAAACCCTTTTTTTGCATGAGAAATGATAAAATTTTTGCTTTTAAAAAGATAGCGCATTTGCCCAAAATTATGACCTCAATCAAACATTCTCAGTGAGTGTGATTTATTTTTGTGCAAATTTAGTCTAAATTCGCGAACAATGTTTATACACGCCCAACAAAAGAGTAATAGATGCGGTTATTTCTAGTTATTTTTGCAGTAATAATTATTAGCGGTTGCGATGATTCAAATAGTAAACCTTCAACCAAGTTATCAGAGCAGCAGTCATCTTCATTGTTAACAATTAAAGATGAATCTGTAATACCAGAAACTGAATTTAGTATCGTTTTTACCCCAAATAATGAAGTTGAAATAATCGATGCTTATATTGAAGGTGTAGACATGTACATGGGGAGAATCCCATTGTTTTTTTCTCGCACTAATAAGCAACTGCAATACATTGCAAGCGGCATGGTTGGTGTGTGCAGTAAAAATGAAATGGTATGGCGTATTTATTTACATTACCGCAAAAATGGAACTCAAGAGGGCAAAATTGCCACTCTCAACTTTGTAGTAACAAATACTTAACCGAGCATCTACAGTTGTAGCGTGATTACAATTGATTACATCTGGTAACGCACGAAAACGAGTATCAATAAAAAACTTATATCTACAGGTAAGTATCTGATAACAAGTGATTAATTATGTTACTGCTGTTAATAATTAAATAACAAATGGCGCAATCTAAGCGCCATTTTTTGTGCCTGAATAAAAGCTGAACACCCATTCAGTTTTCGTTCATTTTCAGAAGCCTAGTTTGCAGCGTCCGTTGTAAGATTTCTCCTTGGTTTTTTATCCGAAGCCACGTTTCTCGCGTTATACAAGAAACATAAAGTCACTTTCTTAGAACGGGTAATGCAACAAGTTATTCGCTTTAGTTGATGTGTTTTCAACTAATCGGGTTAGACAACTAATAAAGGTTTATTATGAATAAAACTAAATTGGGTTTAGCAATTGCTACCGCGTTACCGTTGTTTTCAGCAACAAATGCAATCGCAGCAGAAACCTCAGCAGACGCCGTAGAGCGCATCGAAGTAACAGGTTCTCGTATTAAGCGTGCCGATATGGAGACGGCAAGCCCAGTAACAGTAATTGGTGCAGAGGAAATTCGTGCTTCAGGTGCGACATCAATTGATTCAATTTTACAAGATATGACTGCTGCTGGCGGTGCGATGGTAAACCCAGGCATTAATAATGGCTCTGGTGGTAATGCAAGCATGAACCTACGTGGTTTAGGCTCACAGCGTACTCTAGTACTAGTAAACGGCCGTCGTATGATCAACTCAGGTACTGGTGCTGCGTCAACTGTAGACTTAAATACCATTCCTGTGTCGATGATCCAACGTGTTGAAGTACTTAAAGACGGTGCATCAGCAGTATATGGTACTGACGCAGTTGCAGGTGTTGTAAACATCATTCTTAGAAAGGATTTTGAAGGCCTAGACATGAATGCTCAAACGGGTATTTCAGGTGAAGGCGATGCTGAAGAGAGCTCAGTAGATTTTACTGTGGGTACTTCGTTCGATAAAGGTAACATTGTACTTGGCGTACAATACATGGATCGTGGTGAAGCGTCTCAAGCTGACCGTGGTTTCTCTTCTTGCCCAGTTTCAGAGCGTAAAAACGACGCAGGTAATGTAGAACTTTACTGTGGCGGTTCAAGCTACACACCTTACGGCCATATTTGGTCAGGTGATGAGTCACTGCAAGGTAACCCTGACAACTCTTGGCATGACTTTGGTGATGAAGATAAATATAACTACTCGAAAGATAGCTACCTATTTACACCAATGCAGCGTCTTAACCTTTCAGGTTTAGGTACTTACGAGCTAACTGATAACACAACACTATTTGCAGAATCAATGTATTCAAAGCGCTGGTCTGAGCAACAAATGGCACCTCAGCCAGTATGGTTCGATTTCACTTACCAAGATTGGATGGGTGATTCACTGGTTAAACATGGCGTTAACTACGGTGACGAGATTTCATACGGTCGTCGTATGAGCGATACCGGTACACGTGACTTCTCTCAAGTTGTTGATACAGTTCGTGTTGTAATCGGTGCTGAAGGTATTCTATCAAATGATTGGTCATGGGATGCAGCATTAAACTTTGGTCGTAATGACTCTGTTGACCGTTTATCAAACCTTCATAACATGGGTTCAATCCAAGAAGATATCGAGCTAGGCAAATTTAACCCGCTAGATCAAACTTCATGGCAATACGACAACATGCAAGGTTACCTGTACACTGAGCAAAACACTGGCGGCAGCCAAATGTTAATGTTTAGTGGTTCTCTTGCTGGTGAGTTATTTGAGTTACCAGCAGGTTACTTAGGTTTTGCAGCTGGTGTTGAACACCGTTCTGAAAAGGCTTGGTACATTCCTGATTCACTAACAGCACAAGGTCTTGCTAACGACCCTAAAGTTGAACCAACTGAAGGCCGTTACGATGTAAACGAAGCGTTTGTAGAACTTGCTATCCCAGTACTTGCAGACAAAGCATTTGCTGAAAACCTAGAGCTTAGCGCTGCTATCCGTGCATTTGACTACTCAACATTCGGTAGCGATGCAACTTGGAAGCTTGGTTTTACTTGGAAAGTGAACAGCGACATCATGTTCCGTGGTGTAGCGTCTACTGCATTCCGTGCACCAACGGTTGATGAGCTATACGGTGGTAAGTCTCCTTCGTTTAACCAAGTATCTCACCCATTAGGTCAAGATCAAGCAGAAGTAACTGTTGGCGGTAACGCAGCATTAACACCTGAAGAAGCTGAAACACTAACAGTTGGTTTCGTATATGAGCCAAGCTGGTTAGATGGCGCTTCAATGACGGTTGACTACTACGATATTTCAATTGAAAACTCAATTGCAACTGTAGATAACCAGTACATTGTTGATAACTGTTTAGATGCTGCGGGTACACCAATTAACACAGAATCAGCACTTTGTAAGTCTGCTGATATCTCAATGGATAACTCTCGCCGTATTTCATTTAACAACCAATTACAAAACATTGGTGCTGAAACTGCAAAAGGCATTGACTTAAACTTAGCATACTCATTTGAAGCACTTGGTTTAGATTGGAGCACTGCACTAGATACAACTTACCTAATGGAAACAACAGTTACATTAACTGATGAAACAGTTGATTATGTTGGCTTAATTACATCTGGTTCAGGTGGTTATGCTGATATCAAATCAAACCTGTCTGTTTCTGTTAAAGGTGATGCATGGGATGCTAACTATAAAGCACGTTACATCTCAGGTATGGATAGCTATTCATGTCTAGATAACCCAGCTAAATGTTATGCACCAAGCACAGGTTCTGTTGTTTATCATGATATCGGTGGTGCATACCACGTATCAGAAACTGTAAAAGTATCTGCGGGTATCAATAACTTGTTTGATAAGCAACCGCCATACTATTCAGGTAACAACGATTCAAATACTGATCCGTACACATACGATGTATTAGGTCGTTATTTCTACGCTGGTGTTAATATTAAGTTCTAATAACATTTAATTAGTATAAAACCGCACCTTTTGGTGCGGTTTTTTTTGCATTAAATAAATTGACACTTAAATGTCATATTAATGTCAATTTAGTCGTTTAAAAAATGATAAATAAGATTGTTTAGAACCTTTAATTTAAGTAATTATGTTGTTTCACTAAAGCGTCATAGTTCTGAAAAGTAATTGTCACCTATTCATTCTATTCTCTCGGCAAATTGTTAACTGAGTTGAAAGTAAATGGGTATCATCAGGAATAGAAATTTAATCAGTCGTATTAAACAGCAAGATAACCGCGTGTATGTACCGGCTGATGCAAGGGACAACCAATACATTATCGCTGAACTTGTAATAAACGATAATTTAATCGCACAACTTTCTGACAAAACACTTAATCCTACACCAAAAGAATTATTAAGTTTATTACTAAACAAAGTACGTCGTGTTATTGACCAGCATGATATCGCCTTTGTCGCGTTAGTTGCTTCGAATAAATTTATACGAGTGCGCTATGGTGTGGATAATGAAATTAACACCACCCAAGAGCAGCACATTGTTTATTACAACCCTGAAAAGAGCAAAGGGGTCATTGGGATTTGCCCAGAGGGGACCGAATCACTTAAATCAATTCGTTTAGTGTGCTTTGCAACAGGCAAAAACCTGCGTGAAAATGCGGCATTATTTCATCAAAAAGTAGTTAACTTAGTATCTGAAATTAAACAGTCGTTTAATTTTATTGATGGAATCAAATTACAAGATCATCAACATATTAGCTTTAGTTTAGAAAAGCATTCATCAGCGACACAATCAAAAGCGCATGGCTTTCGAGTGATTGAAAAGCGCTATGAAAGTTCAGGTTTAATGCTGCCAGAACAACGCAATAGCAAAGCTTTTATTGTTGTAAAAGCAAATTTTAGCGAACTGTTAAATGAAAAAGTGTTGAGCCAAAACTATGAAGTGAGTCAAATGCATGCAGAGATCTCGCATTTGCTTATTCAGCTTGCACAAGAAGTCGGCATTAATCATTTAGCTTACGTTGCTTCAAATCGTTATCCAGTTGTTAAATCGAATTTTGTCACTGGCAGTGCGAATCAAAAAGGTGAATTGGTTAGTTTAAATTTTGGTAATACTGAGCATGAAGTGATTCAAATTATTGAAGATGAATACACCAATAGTGCAGCTCATATCGTGTTTTATATGCCTGAATCGACTTCGGTTAAATTTGGCTATGCGGTTTATATCAATAAAGTAATAAAATTGCTGGATAAGCTAGGTCAAAAATTACAACTTACAGAGCATGATCAAGCTATGCTACTAAGGTTTTATCAACACTTTAGCTATAAAGCTTGAATCTCAGGCTGTTAATTTGTCATAGTGTAAATCAAAAAGAGCAATAAATTACACTATGACAAACAGCAACACATTAAACTACACAGTACCCTATGTTGAAGGTGACGGTGTAGGTCCTGAGCTTATCAACTATGCCCGTAAAGTTGCCGACAAGGTGATGCTTAATTGTTATCAAGGCAACAGGAAAATTGAATGGTTAGCTGTGTTGTGTGGTGAAAAAGCGGCTTTTGAATATCAAGGGGATTGGTTTCCAGAACACACCCTCAATACTATTGAGCAACAAAAATGTGCGTTGATTGGGCCTATTACTGCACCCATTGGCTATGGCTTTAAATCTCTAAACGTTGCGTTACGCCATGAACTTGGACTTAGAACATCTTACACCCGTTATCAAACCAATAATCAAAATGATATTTATGTGCTGCGAGATAATAGCGAAGATTTACCTGTAAAACTTGAATGGCAAACAGCATCGTTCGACGGCAAGTTACTTGCTAATTTCTTAAAAGATGAACTTGGTGTAAATAAAGTCGCGCTAGCTGAGCAAAGTGTTATGGCGCTCAAGTATTTGTCACAAAGTAGTATTGAAAAGCTTCTAACGTCGGCGATTGTTCTTGCAAAATCAAGAAGTGTTAAAAAAATAATTATAGTCCATCATGCCAATAGTTTACCGATTTCAGAGGGCAGTGTGGTGCGCTGGGCGTTGGCATCACTCAATAGCCAAGGTACAAATGATGACAGTGAAACATTACCAAAATACGTAGATGATATTGCTATTGATGTGTGTTCTTTGTTGCAATTTTTTAGCCATCAAAATACAGCATCAGAAGATACCATTTTTGTGTGTGCAAATTATCTAGCAACCATTTTAAATGAGTATTTTACGGGTAGTTTAGGTTTGATTAACAAAGTGAGCCAAACTAACTATGGCAATAATATTTGTATTGTTGAGCCAAAACATGGCCCACTTCATTCGCTTGTGGGGCAAGATGAAATAACACCCGTCGCTTTACTCAATGCGGTTGTTTCGTTGTTTTATCACTTAAAATGTGACGAGGCTGCAAGGTGCCTTTCTAAGGCTTTATTTGAGGTAGAAAAAAGCTTAAAGGATAAACCGATATCCTTTAAGCAGTTTCAAGAAACATTGGTGCTGTAATTAAGCCGATAACTTAAGTTGTGCTTGATAAAATGGGCGTAAGTAATTGACACATTGCTGAAAAATAGTGGCAAGCTTGGTTGGCACTTGAGATGTATCTACCACTTGTGCAGAGCCAGAAGCAGCGATAAATGCAGCAAAAACAAGTGTTGGTGTAGGGCAGCTGTATTTATCTTTAATTTCAAGCGTTTCACCTGTTAATAATCGCTCAGTAATTAATGGTGTTGAAATACTGGCTAGTTCACATAAGCTTTCGTTACCAATCGTTTGAGTATTTGTTTCATTGATTGTTTTTCTAATTTGTCCACCAAACTCTTTTAATAATTTAATATAATTTTCAATAAATTGTGCTTGGCATTCTGGGTTTTCTAAATGATATGCTTTAGTTAATTGATTGAATAAGTTTTCTTCAATGTATAAAAATTGATGCTTATGAAATTGACCTGTACTCATTGTAATGTTCCTCGTTATTTTTGATAAAAGGCATTTTCCTTAACAAAAAGAGTATCGAACAACATCACAATTTAAAAATTGAATAATTCAATTGTAGTTATAGACAGTATCTATAATGTGTTATTTAACTCGCTAATGTGGTTGCGAACTCACTAAGTTGTTGCCGTAACCATGTATGGGCAGGGTCGTAGTGTTTTATTGGGCTCCACACCATAGAAATTTCTTGCGGTACCATTTGAAATGGCAAC
>NZ_JBFKMX010000068.1:0-19073 GCF_041629635.1 Pseudoalteromonas sp.
GAAACACATAGGTTAGGTAAGACCCAATTTAATAATTTGTTATAAAAATTCATACAGGATTTCCATATCGCTAACTGTTAGTATAGCGGCAAAATTTTTAAGCGAGGAAATTCGATGGCGAACGTTGTTTTATTGCATGGTTGGGGGATGAACCAAGGCATTTGGCAAATGCAAAAAAAGACGCTTGAAAAGCACAGTGGGCACACTTTTAGTTCATTAAATTTACCTGGTTTTGGTGGTAATCAATTTGATGACACTAAACCATACCAAGTAGAAAATGTAACACACCAACTATCAAAAGAAATTGAAGATAACTCTGTTCTGGTTGCATGGTCACTTTCCGGCTTAATTGCCCTTAAAATGGCAGAGCTTTATCCAAGCAAAGTAAAACAAATCATCTTAATTGCCTCGACTCCATTTTTTGCGTCTAATGATGAATGGCGTGGTATTGATGAAAAAGTGCTTGATACATTTATGTTGCAATTAAGCAAAGATCATAAAAAAACAGTTGAGCGTTTTCTAGCAATTCAAGCAATGGGCAGCGAGCATGCCAAGCAAGATATTAAACAAATTAAATCACTGCTTACTGCGTATCCTGATGCACAACCAATTGCACTATCAGGCGGCTTAGAAATATTGAAACATGATGACTTACGTGAGCTGTTTGCTACTGTTGAAGTGCCGATTTCAGGGATTTTTGGTCGTTTAGACTCGCTTGTTCCTGTAAAGTCAGTGCTTAAAATGAAGCAGCTCAATTCTCATTTTAAAGCAGATATTTTACCTAAAGCCTCACATGCGCCATTTATATCTCACCCTCAAGAGTTTGCTAACTTACTGTTATCCCACATAGAAAATTAACCTTGATAGAAGGCGGCAAATTATTGCCGCCTTAACTTTATTTTGTGTGAAATTTGAGCGATAATAAAATAGTCAAAGGTGTTTTACTGAGAGGTGCTTATGGATGTTTCAAACAACTTGGGGTCTGCATATAATGCTGGCTTACAAGGTTTGCAAAGTGCGTCTGATGGCATCACTGAAGCGTCAGCTAACATTGCACGTGCTCAAACCGAGCGAGAGAACGTTGAACGGCAAGAGCCACCGCAAGAGACAAGAGAGGCGCAAAGTCCACCAGTTAATGTAACTGAAGAGCTGGTTAATCTTCGCGTGGAACAGTTTAATGCACAAGCAAATACTCGTTCAATTCAAACCGCTGATGAAGTGCTTGGTACTTTAATTGACGTGAGAGTGTAACTTAGTCTACAAATGAACATTGTATCGACATACCCAAACATTAGCCTTAACACCGCTAATGTTCATACCGAAACAGCTCGTCGTGATAATCAATTGCGAGAGTTGGTTACACCTGCAAAACAAGCTGAAGCCTCTGCTACAAACCCGCGTTTAGCTGCTGAGCAAGACAAAACACGCCAACCAGGCTCAAGTCAAATCGCTAACCAAGAAACGCTTGATAATCGAAGTGAAAGCACTAGCAAAATCACAGAAAGAAAGCAGCAAGAGAAACAGGAACAGCAGGAGCAACAAAGTCAGCAACGTGAAGAAAACAAGCAACAGCAATTAGCTCAAAAAGAAGCTCAAGCACTTGCTCAGCTTAAAGAACGTGACCGTGAAGTGAAAGCGCATGAACAAGCACATGCAGCAGTTGGTGGCCAGTATGCAGGTAGTCCTAGTTACGAATATGAACGCGGTAGTGATGGTAATAACTATGCTGTAGCGGGTGAAGTGCCAATTGATATCAGCGAAATTCCAAACGATCCTCATGCTACGATTGAAAAAATGCAGCAAGTGCGAGCTGCAGCTTTAGCACCACAAGAACCTTCAGGTGCTGATCGCGCCATTGCTGCTGAAGCAAACCAAAAAATGAGTGAAGCGCGCGCGGATCTTAATACTGAATTAAGTGATTTCTTCAAGCGTGATGGTGAAGTTGAAGAAGAAGCTAATGCAGCATCAAAGTATGATTTTAGTGAGCGTAGAGATTCTGAAATTAATCAGAGAGCTGAGCGCATAGCTAAATTCTATCAAGCGGCTACATCCCCATTTGAAAGACCAAATTTAGCAAACTACGCATAATTAAGATTACAGCCATAAAAAAACCGCACTCAGTGCGGTTTTTTTATGGCTGTTTTAATTCCCCTGAATTTGATTAATTAGTTAAAACTACTTTTTAAGTTTGGCAAAGGCTTCTGCAAATGCATTACCCATTGCAGCATTATTATTTTGCTGAGGTTTCGCTTTCTTTGCTGCTGCCTGAGTTGGTTTGCTTGGCTTAGCTTTAGATGGCGCTTTTTCGCGTACTTCTTCATCTAATCGCATTGTGAAGCTGATACGTTTACGCTCAACATCAACTTCCAAAACTTTTACTTTAACAATATCGCCTGCTTTCACCACTTCTCGTGGATCTGAGACAAACTTATTTGTTAATGAAGAAATGTGTACTAGACCATCTTGATGCACACCTACATCAACAAATGCACCAAAGTTAGCAACATTTGAAACAACGCCCTCTAAAATCATGCCTGGTTTTAGGTCGGCAATTGTTTCAACGCCTTCTTTAAAACTTGCTGTTTTAAATTCAGGTCGCGGGTCACGACCAGGTTTATCAAGTTCAGCAATAATATCGGTGATGGTTGGTAAACCGAATTTTTCTGTTACAAAGTCATTTAGGTTTAATGATTTAAGTAATGCTGAGTTACCAATTAGTTCAGCTACAGGCACGCCGGTCTTTTCTGCAATACTTTTAACAATTTCATAGGCTTCAGGGTGAACAGCAGAACCATCAAGTGGATCTTTACCTTCATTAATGCGTAAGAAACCCGCTGACTGTTCAAATGCTTTCGGCCCTAAACGCTCAACTTTTTTCAGTTCTTTACGAGAGCTAAAGCGACCATTCTCGTCACGATAAGCCACAATATTCTGCGCTAACGTTTTATTTAAGCCTGCAACTCGGGTAAGTAACTGTGGCGATGCCATGTTTACGTCTACACCTACTGCGTTTACACAATCTTCAACAACTGCGGTGAGGCTTTGGCCTAATTGGCTCTGTGACACATCATGTTGGTATTGGCCAACACCAATGGCTTTTGGTTCAATTTTTACTAACTCAGCAAGAGGATCTTGTAGTCGGCGTGCAATTGACACTGCACCACGAATTGATACATCAAGATTTGGGAATTCTTCAGCAGCTACTTCAGATGCAGAGTAAACAGATGCACCTGCTTCACTTACCATAATTTTGCTGATCTTAAGATCAGATTCTTGCTTGATAAGTTCTGCAACAAGCTTATCGCTTTCACGTGATGCTGTGCCATTACCAATCGCAATGAGTTCAACTTTATGCTGGCGGCATAGCTGGCTTAACGTGCGTAATGATTTATCCCAATGGTTTTGTGGTGCATGAGGATAAATCGTCACGTTATCCAGTAGTTTACCTGTTTTATCTACAACAGCGATTTTACAACCGGTACGAAGACCAGGATCGAGACCTAATGTGGTTTTTGCACCCGCTGGTGCAGCCATTAATAAGTCATTAAGGTTCTTTGCAAAAACGTCTATTGCACCTTGTTCAGCAACTTCTCTGATCTTGCCCAAAAATTCATTTTCTAAGTGCAGTGCTAGTTTAATTTTCCAAGTCCATTGCGCTACCTGCTTAAGCCAAGGGCTTGCTAAAACGTCTAGCTTGTAGTGATCAGCAATGAGGCGAACGCATTCAGCATTGCCATCTTCTAAGCTAGGATCAGGGTTAATCGTTAAGCTGATAACGCCTTCATTGCGTGCGCGCAACATGGCAAGTGCACGGTGAGATGGAATACGACTAAGTGCTTCGCTATGTTCGAAATAGTCTTGGTACTTGGCACCATCTTTTTCTTTGCCAGCAATTACTTTGCTTTCGATATGTCCGGTTCTTTGCAGCATGCTTCTGAGTTTAGCTAGCAGTTTTGCATCTTCGGCAAAGCGTTCCATTAGGATAAACTTAGCGCCATCAAGCGCAGCTTTGCTGTCTCCAATGCCTTTTTCAGGGTTAATAAAGCCACTTGCTGTTATTTCAGGGTCAAGTGTTGGATTATCTAGTAGTTGATCTGCCAGTGGTGCTAAACCAGCTTCTATTGCAATTTGTCCTTTCGTGCGACGCTTTGGTTTATATGGCAGGTATAAGTCTTCTAACTCTGTTTTGCTGGTCGCGCCGTTAATATCGGCTTTTAACTCAGCTGTCAGTTTGTCTTGTTCTTCAATCGTTTTAAGAATAAACGAACGACGTTCTTCAAGTTCTCGTAAATAACCTAAACGCTGTTCTAATAAACGCAATTGGCCATCATCTAAGCCACCGGTTACTTCTTTTCTGTAGCGTGCAATAAATGGCACAGTTGCACCATCATCGAGTAATTGTGTTGCGGCAGTCACTTGCTGCACTGAAGCATTTAGCTCATGAGCTAATTGATTAGCAATAGCGTTCATTAAAAACCTTTAAATCGGTAAGTATGGGTGGTTTTTGTATTGAGAGACCACACCAGAAAAATTGTTTTAAATATAATGCCTATAGATCTTGTATCTAAACATAAATTTTTCAATCATAAGCGATAAATAAATTACGATACTTAGTTACTTAACTATGAGAAAACCACCTAAGCAGACATTTCCCAAGCGCTCTAATTATATTACACGCAGCGGATATGATGAACTAGAAAGAGAGCTGCGTTATTTGTGGAAAGAAGAGCGCCCGAAAGTGACGCAGGCAGTATCCGAAGCGGCAGCCCTTGGAGACCGCTCAGAAAATGCTGAATATATTTATGGTAAAAAGCGCTTGCGAGAGATTGACCGCCGTGTGCGTTTTTTAACAAAGCGTTTAGAGCAGTTAAATATTGTTTATCCTAAACCAGAGCAAGCGGGCAAAGTCTTTTTTGGCGCGCATGTAGAGGTAGAAAATGAAGAGGGTGAGGTGTTTAACTATCAAATTGTCGGCCCAGATGAATTTGATGTTAGGCATGGCAAAATTAGCATTGATTCGCCATTTGCCCGTGCCATGCTAGGTAAACAGCAAGATGATGAGTTTGAGTTTAAAAATGCAGAAGGTGTAACGCTCTTCTTTATTAATGCAATTCGCTACGATGTTGCTTAGTAAGAGTTTGTAATACCTAGTAACACTCTTCTTTTGCCTAATTTGACAAAAATTATTTATAGTAGGCATATTGCCAAAGAAAAATAACAGAAGAATGAAATCATGGGACAAGAAACAACAAAAATACTGGTAGTCGATGATGATATGCGTTTACGCAGCCTACTAGAGCGCTACTTAGTTGAGCAGGGCTTTATTGTTCGCTCTGCAGCAAACTCGGAGCAAATGGACCGCTTATTAGAACGAGAAAACTTTCATTTAATGGTATTAGACTTAATGTTGCCTGGTGAAGATGGTCTTTCAATTTGTCGTCGTTTACGTCAAAAAGAAAATGACATTCCAATCGTAATGTTAACGGCAAAAGGTGATGAAGTTGACCGTATTATCGGCTTAGAACTTGGTGCGGATGACTATATTCCTAAACCGTTTAACCCGCGCGAACTCCTTGCGCGTATTAAAGCGATTCTTCGCCGTAGAGCAAGTGATGTACCTGGTGCGCCTTCTGCTGAAGAAAATGAAATTCGTTTTGGCCAGTTTTCGCTTAACTTGGCAACGCGTGAAATGAGCAAAGGCGATGAAACTATCTCGCTAACAAGTGGTGAATTTGCCGTACTAAAGGCATTAGTATCGCACCCTCGAGAGCCACTGAGCCGTGATAAATTAATGAATTTAGCACGTGGACGCGATTACAGTGCATTAGAACGCAGTATTGATGTACAAGTTTCGCGCTTACGTCGCATGATTGAAGAAGATGCTGCAAACCCTCGCTATATTCAAACTGTGTGGGGCTTAGGTTATGTTTTTGTGCCAGATGGCAAAGAATAGGATATATAAAGCCTAAATTATGCGTATTTTTCCTCGCAGTGCATTTGGCCAGACCGTCTTTTTGGTAGGTGCACTGCTGCTTATAAATCAAATCGTTTCTTATATCTCGGTTACCCTTTACGTTGTAAAACCTTCCATCGAACAAGTTAACTTAATGTTGGCTAAACAGGTACGTACTGTCTTTATTGGTCATAATGATGGTGTGGAGATGCCCAATGATGTTGCTGAAAAATTTTATTTAGCGACTGGCGTTGAGGTGATGAGTGAACGTGAAGCTATGCGAAATGGCTTAGAACAAGCCAGCGAATACCCTTATTTGTCTCGTGTGATGTCAGAATACTTACAAGGTGAAGCTCGGGTACGTATCAGCCAATCGGATATACTTGTTTATTGGATTGAACCACCGCAAGCACCTGGTTATTGGGTGAAAGTACCACTTGTTGGCTATCAAGAAGCAAATGTTAAAGTACTGACATTTTATTTAGCCTTTATTGGTGTATTAAGTGTGCTTGGCGGTTGGTTATTTGCAAGTCACCTAAACCGGCCATTAAAAGCAATGCAAAAAGCGGCGAGTAAAGTGGAAGTAGGGGATTATTCGAGCCAACTCCCCGAGCAAGGCTCGATTGAAATGATTGAAGTAACGCGTGCTTTTAATCAAATGTCGCGAGGTTTGGCAGCGGTAGAAGAAGACCGTCGCTTGTTAATGGCGGGTGTTTCCCATGATTTACGCACGCCGCTTACACGCATTCGCCTTGCTACCGAAATGATGTCAGAACATGAAGATTATTTGCGTGAAGGTATCATCACCGATATCGAAGATATGAATGCAATTATTGACCAGTTTATCGAGTACCTTCGCAATCACAAGTTAAGCGATTTAGCGCCCGATGATATCAACGCATTGGTATCTGAGGTGGTTTCTTCAGAACAAAAACAAGGTCGAGAAATTAGTTTTAGCGCCAACGAAGCACTGCCGAATATTCCGATTAGTCATGTAGCGATGAAGCGTGTAATCACCAATATGATTGAAAATGCACTGCGTTACAGTGAAGAAGATGTCACGGTTATAACTCAGTATTCTGCTAATAAAGAATATGTTGAAATCTTAGTGCAAGACAAAGGCCCTGGCATCCCTGAGCATGAATTAGAAAGAGTGTTTCAGCCATTTACCCAAGGTGATCAGGCGCGTGGTAGCGAAGGGAGCGGCTTAGGCCTTGCTATAATTAAACGTATTGTTGATATGCACCAAGGTAAAGTAACGCTACGCAATCGCTCTGAAGGTGGCTTAGAAGCAAAGGTTAGCTTGCGAATTCATCTAAGTAATTAATCTTATGGTGCCTACTTAGGCACCATAAATCTGTTCAGCTGTGTTAAACAGCACCCAGGATGTGACAATGTACTTGTCATTAGACACCGGAATACAGCCCCTGTGGGTGTGCGTGAAATAAGCCGGTGCTATAACCATAGAGCCTTGCTTTGGTTTTATCTTTTTATTCTGATAATAAAATTCCGTTTCGCCGCCTTCTTCCACATCATTTAAGTAAAACATAAACAGTAAAATACGGTGCAAGCTATCGTTATGGCCTTTTTGTGGGTAAACCTCGCTATGCCAATAGGGATAACCACCTTCTCCGGCAGTATATTTTTGTGCTTGAATTTGGCCTAAGCGAAAGATTTGCTGAACCAAAACTGGTAATTGAGGTTTACCAACCTCTTCAAAGTTTTCAACCGTTAGATCAACAGGTTGTTTCGTTTTTGGGTGGTAAACCTTTAAACCAAATGCGCCAATCAGTGCAAAGAAGTGCTCTTCGAAGTATTCAAATATTTTCTCAGTAGTATGTTGTAGAATATGTTGAAGTTCTTTTTGGTATTCAATATGTTGGTTGAGGTATAAATCTTGACTGTTTTTCTTACTAAGATCGACACCACCACTGGTTTTACCCTGCGCTAAAAATGGGCTGCTATCAAATTTAGTGATAAAGCTATCACAGAATTCCTTACTTAGTACATTGTCATAAACTCGAATAAAATCCTGCATTATTGACCTTTTATTATTGTTTTAATTCTGAATAAACATAACTATAGTGAGCACATCCTTAGTTTATAAAGCTCAATTGAAATGTTTAGTGAAACACTTATGCCGCGTTTTAGCGAAACAGATGCGCTAGGACACATTAATAATACTGCGCTACCGGTTTGGTTTGAAGCCGCTCGTACCCCTTTTTTCCGTTTTTTTACTCCCGATCTCGATTGCAATAACTGGAAACTTATCGTTGCAAAAATAGAAGTTGAGTTCAAAGGTGAGTTATTTTACGGTCAAGAGATTACCATTAATTCCAGCATCAGTCGCATTGGCAATGCATCGTTTGTCATTTGCCAAGAAGTATATCAGCACAATGAGCTCTGTGCAGTTGGTTATGCCACTATGGTGCGGTATGATTTTGCAAACAAAGCATCTACACCGTTGAGTGAACAAGAAAGAGCATTATTAGCTGCCCACCTAAAAGCAGAGTAAGTTGCTTTTAGGTGGATATAGAAATCAAAGTTATCTGTTTTTGAAAAGGTTGTTGCTGGGTGAGTTACAAACTGCTACAACAAAGTCATAACCATACTTTGCATTTTTGTTTTCGCTAATTAAGAGCACTTCGTAGTCGTTTAACTCTACGGCTCTTGTGCTTGCGGGTTTGCTGCAACGAGAATAGCTATCAGCTTCAAGTCGATAAGCGAACATTGCAATCAAATAACGTATTACCGATTCGTAGCCTTTATCAATTGGAATTAATAGTTCATCTGACTCACCCGCTGCATTATTAAAGCTAATACTAAATGTTTCTGGCGTCTCTGGCTCTTGTGTTTCAACAACAGCAGTATCAAGAGCTTGTTGCTTCGCTAAATCAGCTTGTTTTTGTTCTACTTCAGTGACATTAGGGTCAATTCCATTAAGTATTTCCTCGATGCTCTTTTGCTCTCCTTGCCAAAACGACAGTAACTGAAAGACAACAGTAAAACACACCATAAAACGCATGGAGTTTGAGAAAAATGGATGATTACTTTTAGAAAAGAAACGCACCATTTTGATGCCGAATGGCTTTGCCAACAAAATTGCGAACAGATAAAACGGTACAAATAGCTGGTAAATCATTAACGCTACAACGCTAATGCCTAAAATCCAGCTAGGTAACACCAGTAAAATGGCAAAGTTATGTGTGTAGTTAAAGTGTGCTGCAGGTACGCCTGTTACTTCATTCACCATAGACGCACTTGATACCAGCGCAAAATTTGTAATGGTGGCATAAAAAAGTAGAATGACAGCTTTTCCGGCAAGGCTATCCCACGCCCTGGAAAACTTAGGCCAAAACTCCATCAGCAGACCAATTACAGTAAGCATTGCAGCTAAACCATAATCACCTTGAAAAATAATCAGCAAGGCGAATGATAGGGTATACAGTTTTTCTGGTAGAGATAAAGACTGCCAAAAGTTTACTAGCTTAAGTTGGACTAGTTTTAACTTTGGCAGCTTTTGACTAATTAATTCCATTTAGGTGCTTTTTTATTATTAATTGAAATACTTATAGCATTTCTTTTAAATAGCGACCAGTATGAGATTGTGGATGTTGAGCAACTTCCTCAGGCGTACCTGCAACCAATATTTCACCACCACCAGAACCACCTTCAGGGCCTAAATCAACAATCCAATCGGCAGTTTTGATTACATCTAAATTATGTTCGATAACCACAATGGTATTTCCGTGATCACGCAGACGATGCAACACCACAAGCAGTTGTTGTATATCGGCAAAGTGCAAACCTGTGGTTGGCTCATCGAGAATATATAAAGTTTTACCGGTATCACGTTTTGATAGTTCGCGGGCTAATTTAACGCGTTGAGCTTCACCACCAGACAAGGTAGTTGCTGATTGCCCTAAGCGAATATAACTTAAACCAACATCCATCAGTGTTTGTAACTTGCGTGCAATGGCTGGAATTTTGTCAAAAAATTCGCGTGCATCTTCGACCGTCATATCAAGCACTTGGTGAATGTTTTTGCCTTTGTATAAGACTTCCAATGTTTCACGGTTGTAGCGTTTACCAGTACACACATCACACGGCACGTAAACATCAGGTAAAAAGTGCATTTCAACTTTAATAACACCATCGCCCTGACACGCTTCGCAACGTCCACCTTTTACATTAAAGCTAAAACGCCCCGGTTTATAACCACGAGAGCGCGCTTCTTGTGTGCCTGAAAACAGCTCACGTATTGCAGTGAAAATACCTGTGTAAGTAGCAGGGTTTGAACGTGGCGTTCGGCCTATCGGACTTTGATCAATATCGATAACTTTATCGAACAAATCCATGCCAGTAATGGATTTATAAGGGGCTGCTTCTGCGGTAGTCGCACCATTAAGCTCAGTGTGTGCCACTTTAAACAACGTATCGTTAATTAAGGTTGATTTGCCTGATCCTGAAACGCCAGTAACACACGTCATTAAGCCAAATGGTATCGCTAAATCAACGCTCTTTAAGTTATTACCGGTAGCGCCTTTCAGTTCTAGCCATTTATCTTGTGGCTGATGACGTGTTGCGGGGACTTCAATTGCTTTAGTGCCAGAGAGGTATTGGCCAGTCACTGATTCTGAACAGTTAATGATATCGTCACGTGTACCTTCAGCAATTACTTGGCCGCCGTGAACGCCTGCACCAGGGCCAATATCAATAATATGATCTGCGGCGCGAATGGCATCTTCGTCATGCTCAACCACAATTACCGTGTTACCTAAATCACGTAAGTGCGTTAATGTGGCGAGTAATCTGTCGTTATCGCGCTGATGCAAACCGATAGAAGGCTCATCCAACACATACATTACACCAACAAGGCCTGCGCCAATTTGACTTGCTAAGCGAATACGCTGCGCTTCACCACCTGAAAGGGTTTCGGCACTGCGCTCTAAAGATAAATAGTTGAGGCCGACATTCACTAAAAAAGATAAGCGGTCACTGATTTCTTTTAAGATTTTTTCGGCGATTTTTGCTTTTTGGCCGCTAAAACTGAGTTTGCCAAAAAATTGCTGAGCTTCACCAATGCTCATTTTAGTAACGTGCGGTAGGTTTGTAGTGCCTAGAAATACATGGCGTGCTTCTTCGCGTAAGCGCGAGCCACTACAACTCGGGCAGTCTTGATTAGTTTGATACTTTGCCAGCTCTTCACGTACTGAGTTTGATTCGGTTTCTTTGTAACGGCGCGCCATATTGTTAAGCACACCTTCAAATACATGATTGCGCACAACAACATCGCCGCGGTCATTACGATATTGGAATTCAATTTGGCTGCGGCCAGAACCATTTAGTACCACTTTTTGTGCATCAGCAGGCAATTTTTCAAAAGGTGTTTCTATGTCAAAGCCATAATGATTTGCCACTGCTTGCAGCATTTGAAAATAGTAAAAACTACGCTTATCCCAGCCGCGAATTGCACCGCCAGCAAGGCTAAGCTCTGGGTTTTGCACTACGCGGTTTGGATCAAAATACTGGCGAATACCTAATCCATCACAGCTCTGACAGGCACCTGCTGGATTGTTAAATGAAAATAAACGAGGTTCCAATTCTGTCATTGCGTAGCCACAACTAGGACAAGCAAAGTTTGCAGAAAAAACAATTTCGTCTTTTTCCGGCTCATCCATGTAGGCGATTTGTGCAACACCGTTGGATAGTTCAAGCGCCTGCTCAAATGATTCGGCTAAACGAAGTTGCAAGCCATCTTTTACTTTGATGCGATCAACAACTACTTCAATAGTGTGCTTTTTATGTAGTTCTAATGTAGGTGGATCAGAAAGATCACAAACTTCGCCGTCAATACGTGCACGAATAAAGCCTTGTGCTGCAAGGCTTTCAAGCAGTTTGATATGCTCACCTTTACGCTCTTTTACTACAGGTGCGAGCAACATTACTTTAGTGCCTTCAGGCAGCGCTAAAACTTGGTCAACCATTTGGCTAATAGTTTGAGCTGCAAGCGGTAGGTCGTGGGTTGGACAGCGAGGCTCGCCAACACGTGCAAACAATAGCCTTAAGTAATCGTAAATTTCAGTAATGGTACCTACGGTAGAGCGCGGGTTATGCGAGGTTGATTTTTGCTCGATTGAAATTGCAGGGGATAAACCTTCAATATGGTCAACATCAGGCTTTTCCATTAAGGATAAAAATTGGCGAGCATACGCAGAAAGTGATTCAACATAACGTCGCTGGCCTTCAGCATACAGAGTATCAAATGCTAAAGATGATTTACCTGAACCAGATAAGCCTGTGATTACAATCAGTTTATCGCGAGGAATAGTTAAGTTGATGTTTTTTAAGTTGTGCGTGCGGGCACCGCGAACCTCGATATGTTCCATTGTTATCCTATAGTAATAGCGAGCAGCAATATAGCGCTAAGTATTGCATTATATTGTATAAATATACAGCCCTTTATAACCTGTATTTATGGTAAGAAGTTACTAAACTTATTTAAGCTTGCATTACAAATTTGGATCACTTTTGCTGTATAGAAATATCGCGCTCATTATGTTGAGCTGCTTGACCTTTTCTGCAATTAGCTGTGAATTAACGATTCGCTATGAGCGTTTTGGTGCTGTAAAAAGTGTTGATGAGCATGCCGAATTACATGGTTTAGATGTGGATTTTGCTAAAACATTATTAGCGCAAACAGAGTGCAGTTATCGCTTTGTCGAGCTCCCTTGGGCAAGGGCATTGGGGGGATTAAAAGCAGGACGAATAGACCTGATGTTGAGCGTGTCAAAAACGACTGAGCGTGAAAAATATTACTACTTTCTTGGGCCGCAACGTAAAGAAACCATTGTATTAGCAATGAATAAGGCTAATATTTATCCAATATCTAGACTGGAAGATTTAATTTATCTGCCTGCACCGGTAGCTGTTCATCGTGGTGCATATTACGGTGAGGCGTTTGAAGAAGTTTTAAAAAAGCACCCTGATCGGTTTATCACTGTGGTAGATAATAAAACTAAGTTAGACTTGTTAGCACATAAAAAAATCAGTGGTTTTTTAGAAGAAAAGGGAAATTTAGCTTATCAAAAAAAGTTTAATCCCAGCTTTTCTCATATTTATATAGATGATTTTGTAGTTAATAGCATGGATGTTTACTATGCGTTTAGTAAACGCTCACTTAGTGAGTCTCAATTTCAACAGTTTGAACAGATTTTTAAAACCACTGGATATCAAAAGGAGAAACGCAAAATTTTAGCCAAATACGGATTAGAATAACCATCTTAGTTTGTGGTAAACTTGCCGCCTTAATTTCCAAATAACTATTTGCTAAACCGCTAATGTCTGCTTCATCATTAAATGCCCTTGAAAAACGCACCGCTGTGTCGCTTGCCAGTGTATTTGCATTTCGCATGCTTGGTTTGTTTATGCTTATGCCTGTATTGGCAATTTATGGTACTGAATTAGAAGGCTTTTCACCTTTATGGATTGGTCTTGCTATTGGAGCTTATGGTTTAACGCAAGCATTATTACAAATTCCTATGGGCTGGTTATCTGATAAATTTGGCCGCAAACGCGTGATTGTCAGTGGTCTTATTATGTTTGCAATTGGATCAGTAATTGCGGCAATGGCCGAATCTATTTATACCGTAACACTGGGCCGAGCATTACAGGGGATGGGAGCCATTGCTGCTGCAGTGTTGGCACTTGCAGCAGACCTCAGTCGTGATGAACAACGCCCTAAAGTAATGGCCGTCATTGGTATGTGCATTGGCTTAAGCTTTGCGGCAGCTATGCTTTTAGGCCCAATGATAGCGGCTTCCTTTGGTGTAAGTGGTATTTTTTGGCTGACTGCGATGCTTGCTGTTATTGGTATTTTTATTGTGTTAACAGTGGTACCAACAGCCGTAAACCGAGCGCCAAAAGGAGATACATCAGCCTCCTTGAGTGATGTTCAAAATTTAATAAAGCATCCACAGTTGCTGCGTTTAAATTGTGGTGTAATGTTATTGCACCTCACCTTGACAGCTGTGTTTGTGGCATTACCTGGCGAATTGATTAAAGATGGCTTAGCAGCTGAAACACACTGGAAGTTGTATATTCCTGTTTTACTATTAGCATTTATTTTTATGGTGCCAATGATGATTATTGCCATCAAAAAAGAAAAAGAGAAAACAGCATTTTTAGCCTCAATTGCATTGATTGTTGCAAGCTTAATGAGCTTAAGTTTGTTTGGCGCAAGTGCGGCCATAATAGGTGTTTGCATGCTATTGTACTTTATCGCGTTTAATTTTTTAGAAGCAACCATGCCTGCCTTGGTAGCACGTATTTCACCACCAGGGCAGAAGGGTTCAGCAATGGGGGCGTTTAGCTCAACGCAGTTTTTAGGCGCCTTTTTGGGCGGTGTTGTTGGTGGTTATTTAGCACAAGTAAGCGATGCCCAGACAGTATTTGCCGCAGCAACCTTGGTTGGGGTAATATGGTTTGCCATTGCGTGGGGAATGGAAGTACCACCAAAAAGTAAGTTAATTAGCTTACTCACTGAATTACAAGGGGAGAAAGTTGATTTCGACCCTGAAAAAGCAGCCGAAAAGCTTGCAAACGACCTTGCAGATTTACCGGGTGTGTTAGAAACAACAGTAGTACTTGAAGAAAATCGTACTTACTTAAAAGTAAAAGAATCAGAATTCGATTTGCAACAAGCAAAAGTTGTTGCAGGTATAGTTTAATTAAAGGAGACAGACCATGGCTCGTGGTATTAACAAAGTGATCCTAGTTGGTAATTTAGGCCAGGATCCAGAAGTGAGATATATGCCAAACGGCAACGCAGTAGCAAATATCACACTTGCAACGTCTGACAGTTATAAAGATAAAAACACGGGTCAGTTAGTAGACAAAACCGAATGGCACCGCGTTGTGTTTTTTGGCAAGTTAGCTGAAGTGGTTGGTGAATATTGTCGTAAAGGCTCGCAAATTTACGTTGAAGGTAAGTTACAAACGCGTAAGTGGCAGGATCAGCAAGGTCAAGAAAAATACACGACAGAGATTGTAGTTGATGGTTTTACAGGTCAGATGCAAATGTTAGGTGGCCGTGGTGATAATGCTGGCAACAATGCGGGTGGTGGTTTCCAACAACAGCAAAATCAGCAACAATCAGGCTTTGCTCCTCAGCAATCACAAGGTTTTAACCAAGGTGGTCAACAGCAACAACAAGGTGGTTTTAATCAGCAACCAGCTCAACAGTCTGCTCCAATGCAGCAATCTGGTGGTTTTAGTGGTCAACAACAGTCAGGTGGTTTTGCGCCACAGCAGCAATCGGGCGGCTTTGCTCCTAAGCAAAGTGCACCACAAGGTGGCGCATCAAACCCAATGGAGCCTCCAATTGATTTTGATGATGATATTCCGTTCTAATCAATAAGATTAGTTAATAAAAAAACCAGCATTTGCTGGTTTTTTTATATGTCTTTTTCAACAGGAATTAGTTAAATACTTGCTCAAACCAACTCTTTTTAGTCGATGGGTTAATTTGATCCAATACTTCATTTAGATCATTAACAGTTAATTCAACTAGCTCTGAAATACTTGAGTTATCAGAAGCCATAAAACCAGAAGTTTCATGATGAGTTGCAGTGATAACTGATTTATTTTCTACTGCGATAAGTTTGCTGTAAAGAGAAGTAGTCGGGAAACCTGTAAATTGATTTTTGGTTTTTGACGTTTTAATTTGACCAAATAAAACACCATCGACCTGAAGCTCTTTAGCAAGTTCAAACATCACTTTCTGAGGAAATTCGTTATATTCTTTTATTAAGTTACGTTTATCCAGTTCAAGCCTAATGTGATCTGGTGTATAAACAATTACTTTATCGCTGATAGCGAATACTCTATCTAATTCCATCTCAACAGCGTCAGCTTGCTTTCCTTCAATAGGTGCGATAGCAATAGCTTGCCAATTAGCACTGATGTATCTGTTATTGATTGGTGTTTGTGAACACGCAGAGATCAATAAAATGAAAGTGATTAAAAATAGTTTTTTCATGTTTATCCATGCCATGAGTAAAAAGTGTTTTGATACTAACAAATTACTTTAAATCACACCAAGCGAAATAAAAGCTTTGTTCATTCTTTTTACAATCAAAATGTTAGCAAGCAGTTAATGCCAGGCTATTGAAATATACACCCGCCCAGCCAGTTTTTATAAAGTTGCGAATATTTTGGTGATCGTCACCAGTAGGGTGCTGTAATACATCTATTCGGTAGTAATCACCAAAGCAGTGAAGGGTTTGCTCCTCATTTAGGTTATTTAGCTTTGCAAAGCTGAAAATTTTGCAGCTACCTGCATTTTCACCAGCATTATTGATGAGTTCTCCATTAGTAAATGTTTGAGGTGTATAGCTGTATTGGTTTTCAATAACAGCCATTATTTGTTGAAATGTAACGCTTTCAGGTGATGTGCCTAATTGCTTAAGTAAAGTTTCTAAAGTCATAATGCTTAACTTAAAAAATAAAAACGTCACTATGCAGTTTATTGTGGGCTAGGTGAAATAGTTTTTAGCTATTTGATATTTTGCTGTTTTTATTGGCTTAGGTTACTCTTGGTGGTCTAACCAGTTATATTGGAGAGTGAAATGGCTAATAAATTAAGCAAACTTGTTAGTAAAGTTTACAAATTACCAAAATCAACCCATGAGTTTTTACTCACAAAGCTATTTACCAGTCAGGTAAAGTTTGCTGCAACTGCAAAGTTAAAAGTGAATAAGATTAGCAACCAACAAGTGGTTGTAACACTTGCAAATAAAAAGCGTGTGCAAAATCATATTGGTGGTATTCACGCTGTTGGTGCCGCGTTAGCTGCAGAGTCTGCTTCTGGTATCGTGTTTGGTATGAATGTGCCTGATAGCCATTTACCGTTACTTAAATCAATGACACTTGAGTACAACAAGCGCATGCAAGGTAACATTACTGCAACTGCATCATTGAGTGAACAAGACATTGCGTTAATTAATAGCCAAGAAAAAGGCGATTTAGTTGTACCTGTTATGCTCTCAGATGAAAGCGGCGATAGTCCAATTAGCTGCGAAATGCGTTGGACTTGGGTTGCCAAAAAGCGCCGTTAACAACCAAGGCTTATTTTCAAACTTTTAAAAAGTTCACGTGTTTAATAATGAATTATTTTTTCGGTGGTTATGTACATCTTCGGTAAGCAAAATACCCAGCATATTTACTTTTGAGGTTTTATTAATTTTTGAATTGCTAAACCACAAATAATAAAACCAAGGCCAACAATAGTGGCAGGATGAATTGCTTCACCTAAAAAAGTATAAATAAAAATAAGTGATAAAAACGGCGAAATAAAGATTAGGTTACTTACACTCGCCGTATTTTCAGCTTTTTTCATTGCCATTAACCACAGCACAAAAGTAATTCCCATTTCAAATAACCCAACATAAGCAGCGGCGAGCCACGCTTTACCTGAAGGAATTTGCCAAGCATTTTGCCAAGTCAGTACAAAGGCAATAAACGGTAAGCCAATAGAGAAACATATAAACAAGCTAATCACAGGTTTATCAGTATTCTTGGTGCTAAAAATCCAATACAGTGCCCAAAGTAGTGTTGATAATAGAGCAAGCCCCACACCCAGCGGGCTTTCAAAGTTTAGCTCGGTAAATTGCCCTTTTGTACTAATGATAAGTACGCCTAAATAGGCGAAAAGTAACGCAACAATATCGGTTTTTCGAAGGCGTTGCCCAAGCATAGGTACAGCCAGTAGGCTTAACGCAATTGCCCAAGTGTAATTAAGAGCCTGCGCTTGTTGTGCAGGAAGCAAGTCATAAGCTTTAAATAAAATGAGGTAATACAAAAAAGGGTTGAGAACACCAAGCTTTAAATAAAGCAATGGTTTGCCCAAAAAGGCTGTTTTTAGGTGTTTATAATCACCATTTACAAGCAAAAAAACAGCCAAAAACAACCAGCTAAATGCAGATGCATAAAACACCAACTGAAGAGGTGCTAGCTGCATTAATGCGAGTTTAAATGCAGTAGCAACAGTCGACCATAAAAAGACGGCCGATAAGGCGTAGAGAATAGCTTGTTTTTGGTTTTTTACCATGTGCTTAGTAAGTTAGGGGTTAAGATGAAAATATTATCTGTATATTTTATAACATGCGGAATGCAAAGTTGGTTAAATATGCTGATCTATATGGTTATTAATATGTTAAAGGTAGCATTTTAGTATTTAAGTGACTGTATTGCTATTAAGAGTTTGCTGAGAAATATTGCAATTACGAAACTTAACCAACCAAATACAAAAGCTTGGGACTAGCTAAGTTTTATACAATCACGTATACTTTTTGCGTTATGCGAATTTTATATTTAATGCTTATTTTCAGTATTTTTCTAAATCCACTTGCAGCGAACAGTATGCAAGGGGAGGAAATATCGTGCGCTGAAATGCATCAAGTAGAAAAAAGCATGGAAAGTCCAAATCACAGTTGCTGTGATAACAACCAAATGCAGCAAGAAATGGCCAAGCATGACTGCGAAACGTGTAATGATTGCAGCGCAAAATGCCATACCTCATGCTGTGTTTTTTCGGTATTCGCTTTTTCTGAGCCAATAGCAAAAGAGCTCGCCTACCTTACCATTGGGCTTTCAAACTACCCAACACCACTGCAAGTTAGCATTATACCGCCAATAGCTTAATTCAATATTTTAAGCCGTATTTGCCAACGTCAAATACACCTTATTTATTTGAATTGAGAACTTTATCTATGAAATATTTATTAATTATTTGCTTAACGCTTTTTGCAAGCCTGAGTTTTGCAAACTTGTCATCGCCTAATCTGGTAAATGAATTGACACAATTACCCGCTAAGAGCACCAAGTTTGTCTGTCCAATGCATAGCCATATCGTTAAAGACCACCCAGGCAAATGCCCCATTTGTGGCATGGACTTAGTGGAGCTTTCAGCACCTGAAAGTAGTGAAGAAGTGGCAATTTCAGTGTCAGGGCATACTCAGCAGAGCATGGCGTTAACCAAAGTACCGGTTGAGCGCTCTACTTTGTGGCGCTTCATTGAAACCTTCGGCAAGGTTGAGTATGACGAAAATGGCTTAACCCA
>NZ_JBFKMX010000069.1:0-19060 GCF_041629635.1 Pseudoalteromonas sp.
CGGCTTAATATGAACGAATTAGAGTTAATGCATTGGGTCAAGCATCGGGTGTGGCACAACCACCGACGGGGTTAGGATGGCAATGCAGCTAACGCTGCATTGAACCACGAACATAGACTGAAGACCGGTGCTACGTCGAGTTAAGTAAGGTCTGCTCTGCTCATGAAAATGAGTAACCAACGAATACCAGCATGAAAACCGACGAAATTACTTGCTTCATCCTATGCGTTAACTCGCTCTAATTCGAATTAAAATAATTATGGCTTAAAAAGTTAGGCGAGGATCAGTGTATTTAACTTGACAGTGGGAGTCATACCAACGCCCCATTCAGGGGCTGATAATAGTTTGCTAAAATGTGTAGCGAAGCGAAAAGCTCGCAAGTTTTTAATCCCTGTTTAATTGCTTGTTAGCAATACCTAATTTCCAAAATACTATAAATCCAGCCAAAATTGTTAAGGGCATTGCAATAAAGACAAAAGATTCAAGAAAGTTGAGCTTTTGCAAATTTTCTGGCGTTACGTAAAACACTTTGGATTTATAGAGCATTTCAGCAGTTCTTGTGCTGTCAGCCTCTACAGGAGATGTATTTATCAACTTGAGATGGAAGTAAGAAAAGTATAAAAAAGTAGCGCCAATAGCATGGAAAATTGTTCCATATATTGAAAATATGATTTTTTTAGTTCTGTCAAATTCGCTCCAGAACTTTAATATGTAATCACTATCAGATTTCGAAGTTCTATTTTTAAAATCATAAGTTGCAGTTAAGCCAAGAGACTGAAGAAAGTTAAATGACGTAATTCCTATAACAGCTAAAGAAAACGCGTACACACCAAACTGCTCAGTCACCATGTAGAAACCATAGCCAAACATAATAGATAAGAGGGTTAAAAATAAGTGAGCTACGCTTACTCTGGGGAGCCGCCACCTATTATATATTTTCAAAACAATTGAAAAAATCACAATCACAATTGCAATGTTGATCGCTTTAGTTATTAACTCGCCTTTTGGGCTGTCGCCATGTATTTGGGTAAATACACATAACACGAACCAGCCCATAAATAACAATTTATCAGACACAGAGACTTCCTTTGTATTGCTAACGCCGCCTTAAGCGGTGAGTAATTGTTGGCAAAAATGTGTAGCGAAGCGGAACCGAGCCAACTGTTACGAATCCGACTTTAAGGCTTTGTTATATGCCATTAAATAATCAACAATTTTATTTGATATGTTTTTTAGCTCTTCCTGAGTATTGCTAGCAGCGACGTTTGTGACGATGAAGATGCCCATATTTTTCTTCGGATATATGGCAAGCCAACTAGACGTCCCCATTGAGCCGCCGCTGTGGTATAGCGTTTGTTCACTTGAATCATATTTATATGTGTTCCAAGAGAATGCTCTACCATGACCCGTCCAACTCTCATCCAGAAGTTGATGAGAAAGAGCCACCTCAGGTTCTGAGGATAATTGATGTTGAATATAACGTGTGACAGATTCCACGTTTGAAGTTAATCCTCCATCAGCAAACCAATATGCACTAGCCAAAGGCATTTGATTGCCATTTCCATCTGTTCCTACTGTAATTTTACCTGGTTCAAAGTTAGTTCCTCTGAATTTCGTGTCCTGCTCTCCAGACTTAGTTGTGATGAATTCAGAAATCAATGATGCAAAAGGTTTTTGGTAAACAGACTCCAGAATATATCCAGCTAAATTATAACCTACGGGTGAATATTGATAGTCATCGCCAGGGACAGAGTTAAGCTTCACTTTTTTAAGATCTTCAAAGTAGTCATCTCTGGAATATTTTGACATTTTCTCAAAAGCAATGCCTTTTACTCTATCTTCACTGCTGTAAGCAAAATTTTGCGGGAGACCACTGGTATGAGTCATAAGATGTCGTAAAGTTATATATTGGTTGGACAGCTCCAAATTTTTGTATTCGTTATTATTGAGGTAATGACGAATATCTTTATCAAGCTCAATTTTCCCGTCTAGAATGGCTTTAGCAACAACTAAACCGGTATACGTTTTGGTAATAGAGGCAATTTCGTATATTGTTTGGTTATTAGGAGTGTCTCCATTACTTAACGTCCCTAAATGATATTGGTAAGTATTTTCTGAATCTACAACAGAAATTGAGACCACCTGCCCAACATTTCCATCAATAAATTCAATGATTTCAGCTTTCGTATTTGACTCAAAATTCATTGAATCATGACTGTTACAAGAAGCCAGAACTGTTATTAATGAAATAACAAATATCAATGATATGGGTTGGGTTACTAATCGATTCACAAAAACTCCATAGTTTGAAACGCGAAAGGCATGTAGCCTCACTAAGAGGCGAGTTTAGGCTTGCTAAAATCTGCGACGAAGGAGCTCGAGCAAGCCGTGACGAGTCCTTTTACTTGAGTGACTTGTTATATTGAGAAACTAACTTAGGTTAGATGATTTAACTATTCTTTCTAGCTCCGCAACACGAGCTTCTAGTTCCTCAACTTTTGAGGATGAGCCTTTAAGTGACCTGATATCCTCAATTAGCTTTTTAGGCTCCATCCAATAATTCATAATAAGCATGAATACGCCCATACCTAACATAAATGAAACAAGTTCCCACATGTGTAATTCCTTTAATATATTCAGATAATCGAAACATCAGCTATATCTTGCCAGCTTCGCTAATATTGAATCGAAATATAACAGTTTATTAAGAGGCAAGTTGCCTCTTTTTCTACCGCAACATCGCCTGTTTACATTCTAAAGCAATTTATAACACTAATAATTAGTTGTTACTAGTCAGATAGTTATTTGAAAATTAACATTTTATAAGTTGCTAAAAACAGGCAAATTGCCTGTTAATAATATTAAGGGGGAAATAATCATTAAGAAATGGAATTGGCGTAATTTTTACATCTAACAACGAAAAATTTGATATGAGCATGGAATAATCTATTAAATGACCGCTATTCGCTCGAAGCTGATATTGATGGCTAATGCTAAAATTATTTTCCGCCTTAACAAAAACGAAAAAATAAATTGAAAATTAATGTTCAGCATGACCATTGGGACAAATACGCATGAACTATAGATGGTGATTACATGCCGTTTGGGTTTACTTCAATTTAGCTTGATGATTTTTTGGATTGTGGCCTGCTTTAAATACGAAAAATCCCTTTATATTTTAATCTTTGGAACAGTGCCATTATTCAAATTTATTGCTTATAAACATGTGGTGTATTTTTGGCTTACAAAAAAACTGACAAGTGCGCCACAATTGGCGCACTATATTCATACAAGTGGTGAAAAGAAGGCTTACATTCTCGCTTCTAACATTAAGCGTTTCATATCTGATACCGCTTTTGCTAAGCCATCAATCGCTGCGCGGGCAACAATTGCATGGCCAATATTAAGCTCATAAATTTCTGGAATGGCTGCGATTGGTTTTACATTATGGTAATGCAAACCATGGCCAGCATTAACGGTTAAACCAAGGCCTGCGGCGTATTTACAGCCTGCAGTGATACGTGCAAGTTCTTCATCGCGGTCTTTATCGTTTTCAGCATCGGCGTAAGCACCCGTGTGAATTTCAACAAATGGCGCTTTTACGCGGACACACGCATCTAGCTGTGCTTCAATTGCATCAACAAATAACGATACTTTAATGCCAGCTGCACTTAGCTTTGCTACTGCATCTGCTATTTTTGCTTCATTGCCAATCACGTCTAAACCACCTTCGGTAGTAAGCTCTTCACGCTTTTCTGGCACTAAACATACATATTCAGGGTTCACTTCAAGCGCTATACCTATCATCTCATCGGTAACGGCCATTTCTAAATTCATACGTGTTTGAATGGTTTTTGCCATCACATAAACATCACGATCTTGAATATGGCGACGGTCTTCACGTAAGTGAATAGTAATACCATCTGCACCTGCATGCTCTGCAACCGTTGCCGCATGGGCGGGATCTGGAAATTGTGTGCCACGAGCTTGTCTTAACGTAGCGATATGGTCAACATTGACCCCTAATAAAATCTCTTTCATATTTTAAGATCCAAATAATTCTCTGCTTTTCAGCTGTTTATATCCTAAAAGCGGATTAAGTAAATAGCGCGCCAGTTGCTTTGCCAATGTGCGGGTTAGCTTATCAGAAAAATCTAACTGTGCAATTTGTTGAATTTGTTTGCCACTTAAGCCACGCTTACTGCCCTTCAGCGAGAGCCAACCGAGCTCATTCTGGTACTGATAATACGTTTCATCTTGCAATTCAGAGCCATGGGCATCAAAAGAAAAATCAAGCCCAACGCCAAGTGCTTCTAACAATTGAAATTCATACGAACGTAAAATAGGTTCAAAGTCTTCGTCAGTGGCTAACTGCGTTAAATGTAGGTGATATAATTCGTAAATGTCATCAAGTGGTTCGTTAATCGGGGTTAAACGTGCGGTAAGTTCGTTGAGGTAAAAACCACAGTACAAGGCTTTATTTTTGAGTGCGACAAGGCTCTCTAGCTCGTACTGGTTTAAGTATTTAATATCGCCTTTGCCAGCATATTGTACGCTAAGACGACTAAATGGCTGAAGGTTGGCTTTTTGTTTGATGCTGTTGCGCCCTTTTATACGGGCTAACAAGCGAAGATGACCAACACCTTGTACCAACAGGTCCAACATTAACTGCGAGTCGCTAAATGGCCGTGAATGCAGTAAATAAGCTGGCACAAAGTGTTGCATTGATTAGGCCTTAGTCTTCACCATAGCCTAAGCTGCGAAGTGCGCGTTCATCATCAGCCCAACCTGATTTCACTTTCACCCAAAGCTCTAAAAACACTTTGTTATCTAGCATGCTTTCAAGGTCTTTACGTGCTTCACGGCCAATCACTTTAAGCTTTTCGCCTTTGTTACCAATGACCATGCGCTTTTGCGTTTGGCGCTCAACCAAAATTAGGCCGTTAATTTGCCAAACACCGTTATCCATCCATTTAAACTGTTCAATTTCTACAGTTACTGAATAAGGTAATTCATCGCCCATAAAGCGCATTAGCTTTTCACGAATGGTTTCCGCCGCCAAAAAACGCATTGAGCGGTCGGTTACGTAATCTTCAGGGAAGTAAAACTCACACGCAGGTAACGTGTTGTGAACGTGTTGTTTGATTTGCTCAACGCGTTTGCCGTGCTTTGCAGAGATTGGGATCATATCAAGGAAATCACCTTTCGTTGCTAACCACTGCAAATGTGGAAGTAACTCTGCTTTTTCCTTAACGTTATCTTCTTTGTTAATTGCAAGAATGACAGGCACACCACTGCCCATCACCTTAGTGAGTACCATCTCGTCGTCGTCTGTCCAACGGGTACCTTCAACGACAAAAATAATTAACTCAACATCACCAATAGAACTGGACGCTGCTCGGTTCATTAAGCGGTTAATTGCACGCTTTTCTTCACTGTGCAGACCCGGTGTATCGACATACACAGCTTGGTATTTGCCTTCGGTGTGAATCCCCATAATACGGTGACGCGTGGTTTGCGGTTTACGTGAAGTAATACTTACTTTTTGCTCAACCAAACGGTTTAATAGCGTTGATTTACCCACATTTGGGCGACCAACAATCGCAATCATGCCACAATGGGTATCAATTGGTGCATCTAACAGTTCTTTATCAAGCGTCATCTTTAATCATCTTCAATGCAAGCTCAGCTGCTTTTTGTTCTGCTTTACGACGCGAACTTCCTTTAGCTACTACTTGAGGTTTATTCTCAATTAAGCACTCAACCGTAAATACTTGGTTGTGTGCTTGACCTTTAGTATCAATTACATTATAGCTAGGCAGAGGGATCTTGCGGGCTTGCAGATACTCTTGCAGCAAGGTTTTAGGGTCTTTTTGATTGTGCCCAGGGGTAATTGCTTGTAAACGCGTTTGATACCAGTTAAGTACTAATTCCCGACATGTTTCAATGTCTGAATCTAAAAATACAGCACCTATAATTGCTTCAACAGCATCCGCAAGCGTTGATTCGCGGCGGTAACCACCACTTTTCAGCTCACCTGGACCTAAGCGAAGAAAATCGCCTAGTTCAAATTCAATACCCAATTCTGCCAATGTTTGGCCACGCACAAGCGTAGAACGCATACGGCTTAAATCGCCTTCACGGGCTTTTGGAAATTGATGATACAAAGCATCAGCTATAACGAAGCTCAAAATCGAGTCACCTAAAAACTCAAGGCGCTCATTGTGAGCACCTCGGTAACTTCTATGGGTCATTGCTTGCTCTAGCAAGCGAACGTCGTTAAAGCTGTAACCTATCTTCTTAAATAATAAGTTTACGTCTTTAGTCATTATTAACTTTTACAAGATTATTGAATTTTGCCAAGGCGTTCAAAACGCACACCAGTTGGCACCCAAGACGGTAATAAACTGTCTTCGTCTTCTGAAAAAGTAAAGCTCATCCAAATAAATACTGCTTTACCTACTAAATTTTCTTTTGGTACAAACCCCCAAATACGACTGTCTTGGCTATTATCACGGTTATCACCCATTGCAAAATAATGGCCTTCAGGTACGCGCCATTCATCCTGTGCCGTACCCGCTTGCTGATAATAACGACCCGATAATTCAGGCATTGCTGGGTTAATTAGAATATCGTGCTGCAAATTTGCTAGCTGCTCAGTCACACGAATTTGTGGAATACCCGCTAGGCTAAACTCACCTTGGTTTACTAGCTCACGTTCCATTTTATTAAACTGACCACAGGTTAAACCTTGGCTGTCAGTTTGGCCTGCTTCACATTTAGGCTTAATGTAAATTTCCTTATTACGATAAATAATGGTATCACCCGGTAAACCAATTACACGTTTAATAAAGTCAATTTTATCGTCTTCAGGATATTTAAATACGAATGGGTCACCTCGCTCTGGCGTGCCCACATCCATCAATTGCGAGCGCCAAACTGGGTCTTTAACACCATAAGAATATTTTTCCACCAAAATGAAATCGCCCTTTAATAAGGTTGGCATCATTGAACCTGATGGAATTTGGAACGGTTCATACAAAAACGAACGGAAAATTGTAATGGCGGCAACCATAGGAAAAATCGACTGCGCTGTTTCAGCAAGTGAATGCTGCGGTGCAATCTGTTCGATAACCTCATCAGTTAATGGTGTTTCACTTGCGCCCTGTGCTATCGCAATGCGCTCTTTACGCTTTGGCGCGTAAACCAAGTGATCAATCAACCAAATCAGGCCTGAACCTAAGGTCAACAATACAAGGAATATTGAAAAATAACCCGCCATGTAATTAACTCCTTACTTACCCACTTTCAAAATGGCTAGGAAGGCGTCTTGAGGTACTTCAACATTACCTAGTTGTTTCATACGCTTTTTACCTTCTTTTTGTTTTTGTAATAGCTTTTTCTTACGTGATACGTCACCACCGTAACACTTCGCGATTACGTTTTTACGAAGTTGTTTTACAGTAGTACGTGCAATTACGTGTCCACCAATGGTTGCTTGAATTGCAATATCAAACATTTGTCGTGGAATAAGCTCTTTTAGAGCTTCCGCTAATTGACGACCGCGCGATTGTGACGCGTCGCGGTGACAAATAATTGCCAGTGCATCAACACGATCGCCATTGATAAGAATATCAACACGTACCATATCAGCTGGTTGGAAATGCTTAAAGTTGTAATCCAGTGACGCAAAACCTCGGCTGGTCGACTTCAACTTATCAAAGAAGTCCATCACCACTTCACCCATTGGTAATTCGTAAGTAACAGCAACTTGCTTACCGTGATAAGCCATTTTCGTTTGTACACCACGCTTTTCAATACACAGCGTAATCACATTACCAAGGTATTCTTGTGGTACAAGAATATTCGCTTCAACAATTGGCTCACGGATTTCGTCAATGTTACCGACAGGTGGTAACGCAGACGGGTTATCGATATGTATAACATTGCCACCTTTTTCAACAATTTCATACACTACCGTTGGTGCAGTAGTGATAAGATCCATGTCGTATTCACGCTCGAGACGTTCTTGGATAATTTCCATGTGAAGCATTCCCAAGAAGCCACAGCGGAAACCAAAACCAAGAGCAGTTGAATTTTCTGGCTCATAGAATAAAGATGCATCGTTAAGGCTTAATTTTGACAGTGCATCACGGAAACTCTCATATTCATCCGATGAAATTGGGTACATACCCGCGTAAACTTGCGGTTTGATTTTTTGGAAACCAGGCAGTGGGCCATCAGCAGGCTCACGTTGTAAGGTAATAGTATCACCAACTGGTGCGCCGTGGATTTCTTTAATACCCGCAATAACAAAACCTACTTCACCCGTTCTTAAAATGCCGGTGTCAGTTTGTTTTGGCGTGAAAATACCCACTTTATCAACAATATGAACCTGACCATTTGACATGATCTGGATTTTGTCGCCTTTTTTCAGTTCACCGTGTTTAATACGAACCAGTGATACAACGCCCTGGTATGGGTCAAACCATGAATCGATAATCAGTGCTTGTAATGGTTTTTCTGGGTCGCCCTCTGGCGCAGGGATATTTTTAACAATATCTTCTAGTACCGCATCGATACCTAAACCTGTTTTTGCACTACACTGAGTTGCACCCGTTGCGTCAATGCCTACGATATCTTCAATTTCTTCTGCTACGCGGTCAGGATCTGCTTGTGGTAAGTCAATCTTGTTTAAAATTGGTAAAACTTCTAAATCCATTTCAATTGCAGTGTAGCAGTTAGCAACAGTCTGCGCTTCTACACCTTGACCTGCGTCTACGACCAATAATGCACCTTCACACGCGGCTAATGAACGTGATACTTCATAGGTAAAGTCAACGTGACCTGGGGTGTCAATGAAGTTTAACTGATAAGTTTCACCATCATTTGCGGTGTAGTTAAGTGTTACACTTTGTGCTTTAATGGTAATACCGCGTTCACGCTCAAGATCCATTGAATCCAACACTTGCTGTTGCATTTCGCGATCAGATAAACCACCACAAACTTGGATTAAGCGATCGGATAATGTCGATTTACCGTGGTCAATGTGGGCAATAATAGAAAAGTTACGAATGTGCTTCATATGTTGGATTCAATACTTCTAAATAAATAGGGTTCAAAATCAAAACGCCAATTTTACCCTTAATTTGGCTTAATCACCATTAATTTGCGTGATTGGTAGGCTGATTGGGTAAATTTTTTTTATTTTAATATGATTTTTTAACCCTTTTTGCTTTGCTTTTGCCAATAAAAAGCCAATATAGCCACCAAATATGGCGAATAGCACTTGCCAAAGTTCAGCCAATACAAATACCTTTGCAGCGACAACTGTAAATATCAATGCAACTAACAATGGCACCATATAAGTTAAAAGCGACATTTTAATAACATGGGAATCATCTAAGACTAAATCTACTTTTTGACCGACTTCCAGCGTTTTATCACTTTCAATCGTGAGCTCGGAGCGTTTATTAGCAAATAATTTAGCAAATGTAAGGGAGCCGCACTTGCCATCACAACCACTACATGCTTGTGGTTTAGGGAGTGCAAAAGTGACCAAAGAATTATTTACTTTGGCCACCGTAAAGGTTTTTTCAATCATTAGTTTGCGCGTTGAACTGATTCTGCCACCAGTTTAGCAGTCATTGGCGGCAATTGGCCAATGACAGAGACTTCGTATCCAGCAGCTTGATGAATAAATACGGTTGTTGCACCAGCAGAAAGCGCTTTACTGCGACTATTACTTGCTAGAGGTCTTTGAATAAATACTGATACCTCAATCAAGCCATCGCTGAAAAGATAGTAATCGGCTAACTCGCCGTTTAAATTTAGCGTTTGACGCTCAGATTTAATCAATGAAAAACCTACTGGCATCGCTTTAATCTGCCATGTTTCAATGCTGTTATCATCAGATGCTGCGGCTACAGGTGATGGTAAATTTTGCTGACTCATTTCAATCAGTTCAACGCTCGGTTGCTCACTGAAACTGACATTAGTCATTTGCAGTTGTTCTACAATCTCACCAGCTGCTGAAACATAAGCGGTTTTTAGCGGTAACTTAGAATGGCCATCTAACCACAGCCAATAATTAAATTTGCTTTGATCTTTCGATTCAATTCTTACCAATTGGGCGACACGACCTGAAATACGCGATTTACCACCCAAAGCAAAATGATAATGAGGCTCTAAATCGACAATGTTATTAAAAATAACGCTTGGAATAGGCCCCGCGAGAGATGAGCTGTACAAAGAATAAGGTGTATTTTGCGGCTCAAAATAAGTCACGACATTATCAATACGTAACATTTCGACTCCGGCACCGTCAAGCAAACTTAAATGCTCTAATTCTTTGCCATTGTAGTTAGCATGACGCCATGCATAAGGTTCAATATTATTGCGCCCTTTAACCACAACAAATGAGGCGGTGAAGTTACTTTTTTTGACCGTTTCGGCCATATCTAATAATAGCTGCTTGGCTTCATTAGGTTCAGAAGCAAAGCTTGGCAACGCAACTACAAGCCAAACTAAGACAACGAATATTCGCATCGACTAGTTGTTCTCCGAATCGTCTTCTTTTGCTTTTTCAGCTTGTGCAATACGTGATTGACGTTGATGTTCAATTAACAGTGCACCTAAACGTTTTTCTTCTAACTCTTTTAGCCCTTTTTGCGCTGTTTCAAGCGCTGGCTCTGTAGAGTAACTCACAGGTGTTGCTGTGCCGCCGAAAGGCATAGTTTCGAGATTTTGCAATTGTGGTGCAGGGTTCAAAATATCAGCATCTTGCTGAGGCATCGTCTGAACACCAATAACCGCAACAGCCGCTACACTGGCAGCAATTGCTAATTGGGCAAAAGGCTTCTTCCAATTTGATAGCACTGTGGCACTTGAATTATTTACCGCGGCAATATCTTCAGCGATAGGTGCTTGGCTGTATGTTTCTTCTTGTTCTAGTGCCAACGCGACTTGATCTGCGATATCGATTTGAATTAGCGCTTTACCTTCGCCGCGCATTACATCACCAATCAGTGAATAGCGAGATGCAGCGTGCTCTAACTCGTCCCCCAAATGTCGGCTTTCAAGGCTGTGCTCGTCATCAAACACCGCCGAAATTTGTTCTTTTCGTTTCTCATTCAAATTAGTCATAAAAGCGACCTATGCATTATTTAATATTGGATCAAGTCGGTTGTCGATTGCCTCGCGAGCACGGAAAATCCGTGATCTAACTGTACCTACTGGACAGTCCATTATCATGGCAATGTCTTCGTAACTTAACCCCTCTAATTCGCGTAATGTAATAGCTGTTTTAAGATCATCCGGTAAACCATCAATGGTCTTAAAAATAACCTGCTTAATTTCATCACTTAGTAATAAATTCTCTGGTGTAGAGTTACTTCTCAGTGCATCAGCACCATCATAAAACTCTGCATCGTCTGCATCTACATCATTCGCAGGGGGACGACGACCTTGAGAAACCAAATGATTTTTAGCACAGTTAACAGCAATACGGTAAAGCCATGTGTAAAAAGCACTCTCACCTCTAAAACCGGGTAACGCTCTATATGCTTTTATAAACGCCTCTTGTGCAATATCAGCAACATCTCCATGATTAGAGACGTAACGTCCAATTAAGTTCGCAACTTTATTCTGATATTTTTTTACTAACACATTAAACGCGTTTTTATCACCTTGCTGAACTTTTCTTACTAGCGCTAAATCCAAATCCTGCTCGCTCATTCGAGCCGGTACTCCTCTTATTTATTGTCTTTCTCTAGTTCCCGAGAATAATTTCACTATTTAGGACTCTAGGGTTTTGAAAAAGTTCGATACATTTTGTAAAAAACTTAATTAACTGACCTTAACACCTTTTCTAAAGCAAAATTAGCACAAAATTAACTTAAAGGTATAAATCGCAGCCTTTTCATCATTTCCTGCATATTATGTGTAACTTTAGTCTTTTTATCATTGTCGTAATTGGTGTTAATATAGCGCCCATAACTCAATAGCATTGTAAAGTGATACTTGTATGACAAATACACCACAATTAACAACAGATGTTGTTATCGTAGGCAGTGGTGCAGCAGGCTTAACCCTAGCGCTGACTCTCGCTAACCATTGCCACGTCACTGTGTTAAGCAAAGGACCATTAACCGAAGGTTCTACTATGTATGCCCAGGGTGGCATTGCTGCTGTATTTGATAAAGAAGATAGTATTGAATCTCATGTTGAAGATACACTCGCTGCTGGCGGTGGTTTATGTGATCGTGATGCGGTTCACTACACCGCTAGTAATGCAAAAACCTGTATGAAGTGGTTGATCGAACAAGGTGTGCCTTTTGATATGGACAAAAGTGCACTAGGCAAAGAGCGCTACCACTTAACACGTGAAGGCGGTCACAGCCATCGCCGCATTTTGCATGCTGCAGATGCTACAGGTAAAGCCGTGCAAACCACGCTCATTGACCGCGTAAAAGAACACCAAAATATTCAACTACTTGAACGATATAATGCAATCGACTTAATCACAGACGAAAAGTTAGGCCATCAAGGAAAACGTTGTCATGGCTTATATGTGTGGAATCGCACAACTGAACAAGTTGAGATTATAAATGCGCGTTTTATTGCGCTCGCAACAGGCGGTGCAAGTAAAGTGTACCTTTACACATCTAACCCTGATGTCTCTAGTGGCGATGGTATCGCTATGGCGTGGCGTGCGGGTTGTCGCGTTGCCAACATGGAATTTAATCAGTTCCATCCAACCAGCTTGTATCATCCAGAATTACAGAATTTTCTAATTACAGAAGCAATGCGTGGTGAAGGTGCATATTTAAAACGCCCTGATGGCTCACGGTTTATGCCTGATTTTGATGCGCGCGCTGAACTTGCACCGCGAGATGTGGTCGCCCGTGCAATCGATTATGAAATGAAGCGCCTTGGCGCTAACTGTGTTTACCTCGATATCAGCCATAAAGATAAAAACTTTATTATCGACCACTTCCCTACCATTTATGCAAAATGTTTGAGCGTAGGGTTAGATATTACCAAAGAAGCTATACCGGTGGTGCCGGCGGCACATTATACCTGCGGTGGTGTAATGACCGATTTTAATGGTAAAACCGATTTAGATAATTTATATGCGATTGGTGAAGTTGCCTACACAGGTCTTCACGGTGCAAACCGCATGGCGAGTAACTCTTTACTTGAATGCATTGTGTTTGCTCAAGCTGCAGCCAAAGATATTATTGCTCAATTAGCACAATCACACATTCCTGCAACAATACCAAATTGGGATGAAAGCCGAGTCACAAATTCAGACGAAGAAATTGTAATTACCCATAATTGGCATGAACTGCGTTTGTTTATGTGGGATTACGTTGGTATTGTTCGCACCACAAAACGATTAGAGCGAGCTTTGCGTCGCGTTGAATTATTACAACAAGAAATTGATGAGTACTACACTAATTTCAGAGTTAGCAATAACTTGCTGGAGTTGCGTAACCTAGTACAAGTATCAGAGCTAATTATTCGCAGTGCACTTGAGCGAAAAGAAAGCCGCGGGCTGCATTACACGCTTGATTACCCCGAGCCAAAAGCAAATCCAAAACCAACCGTTTTACATAAACACTAATCGGGTTACTGCTTTTGATAAACGGCTCTTAAGAGCCGTTTTTTGTCTCTTTTGGAAAGTGAGCTTAGCATAATAAACTGGTTATTTTTACTCGGTTTATGTTTAAATTTCAAAAACACAAACCAATTAGTAACAATACTGAAAGGGCTTATTTCACCAATCAATTTACCGCTTGAATAACTTAACTCTGCACGCTTTTCATCTAGCAATAAATTGCTGTCACTTACCAACATTTTATTGAGCTTGTAAAAACAATAATAACTAAGAAAGAGTAAAAAAGTGGTAACACACAAAAACGAATAGAGGCTTTCTGCAGGCAACAGTGCAATGGTAAAAATAGGCAGGTTAATGCCGATATAAACACTCGGCATTATTTTTGATTCGCCAACGTATATTCTATACTCGGACACGGTTTAAAATAGTATTAACCATGTAATTTAGCTCAGCGTCTTTGCACTCTTCATGACCCATAAACCATGCAAACAGATCGGGATCGTCGGCTGTCAGTAAACGCTGAAAAATCGCTTTATCGTTGTCACTTAACGTATCAAAGGCTTCATCAACAAATGGTCTCAGTAAAACATCCAGTTCCAACATACCACGGCGACATGCCCAACGTAATTTAGCCTTACTATCTAAATTGCTCATTTCATACCTCGTTAATTAGCGCTAGCTAATAGTAGCAAAAGCTAAGCATGCAATCATCAGGAATCTAAGTTAAAATCAACGCATTAATTTATAGTGATATGTCAATTATGGTATTAGCAAATCGTATAGCTGAAAAAATTGTTGTAATAAGTGGTCAAGACAGAAAATCTTATCTCCATGGTCAAGTAACTCAAGACCTTAATTTACTTAATGAAAGTACGTTTTTATGGTCAGGTCACTGTAACGCCAAAGGCAAACTATGGTCAGTACATAAGCTTATCGCAAGCGACGAAAGCTACTTATTACTCGCAAGTGAAAGTGAAGCAAATCAAAGCTTTAGTGAACTTAAAAAATACGGCGTATTTTCACAAGCTGAATTTGAGCTAAGCGAGTCATTACACACCATTGGCCTTATCGCAGAAAGCACCAGTGAAATTGAGTCACTACTGACTATTTCATTTGGTGAAAGTAATTTAGTCAGCTTTGATTTAGGCTATGCACTACAATTAGCAAATGGTCTTGTTGAGCTTGTTATTGCTGAAGACAAACTTGCAGCACTTGAAAGTAAAATCACTATCGAAGCCCATGAAAATGATTGGCTTGCAGCCACAATTAAAGCAGGTTTACCACGTTTAAGCGCTGAGACACTAGACGAATTTGTACCACAAATGGTAAATCTTCAAGCAATTGGCGGCATTAGCTTTAATAAAGGCTGTTATACCGGGCAAGAAACCGTAGCTCGCATGAAGTACCTAGGCAAAAACAAACGTGCCATGTACAGCTTATTTGCCAAAGAACAAACGATTGAAAGTGCCAGTGAAGTTGAAATTCAACTGGGCGAAAACTGGCGAAGAGCCGGTAAAATTACCAATATTGCGGTAACCACAGAAGGCACGTTTGTGCAGGCAGTGTTACCAAACGATACATCTGAGCAAGTTCAGTTGCGAATAAAAGATCTCGAAGAGTCTCGCCTTTGCGTGACACCTCTTCCATACACACTTGAAGATTAGGTTAGATATGAAAATAGCACAGCAAAAAGTGGTAAAACTACATTATTCAGTAATGGATAAAGACAATAATGCAATCGACAGCTCATTTGATAACGAGCCGCTTGAATTTATTGTTGGCTCAGGTTTTTTAATTCCAGGCCTTGAAGATGCGCTAATTGATAAGCAAGCTGGCGATACATTCACGGTAGCAGTAGCTGCAAAAGATGGCTACGGTGAGCGTCATGATGGCCTAATGCAAGCAGTACCAAGATCAATGTTTGAAGGCATGGACATCGAAGTAGGTATGCAATTTCGCGCAACTACTGATGAAGGCGAGCAAACCGTTGTAATCATCGACATTCAAGACGAAGATGTCGTTGTCGATGGTAATCACCCCCTATCAGGTATTGATTTAACATTTGATGTTGAAGTGCTTGAAGTGCGCGATGCAACTGAAGAAGAGCTAGCACATGGCCATGTGCACGGTGCTGGCGGCTGCGGTTCAAACCATGACCATGATGAAAATGGCGGCTGCGGTTAATTAAGCAGTAATTTAAATAAAAAAATAGCGCTATTGAGCGCTATTTTTTTGTTTATCTAAAGCAGCAATTAAGCCAGCTTGATCGTTTGTGCCTAGCCGTATTTTAGTGTCATCTTGTAATACTAACTCTACGGCTTTAAAACCGTGGGCAGAATAGACAAAACCTTCGTGACTGATACGAAGTCCTATGCCATGACGCCACGAATTTGTTACTGCTTGGTACGAAACAACGTCAGATAGCGGCAGCGTTTGACCAAACCAGCCAAAAGCAAACCCCCACTTAATTGTGTTATCTTTCACTGTCACCGTCATACCATGAAATAATAAAGCAACTAACAGCACAACCCCTGCAAATAAAAGTAAGCCCATAATAGGTCCTAGTAGATAAACTGCTAATAAGGTGAATGATAAAATCCACGACATTAAAAATAAAATAGCCCAAGCCATTTGCTTATGGGAATACATTCAGATTGTTCCTAATTAATTAAAGCTAAAAACAAAAGTAGCACTTGTTTCAGCATCATAACTTCGCTTACCTGCTTCTGGCAGCGTGTTGTAACGGTATAGGTAAGAAAATTTTAAACTCAGTGCGCCACTGATTTGACTAACCAAAGATGTTTCTGACTTAATACGCGAATTTAAACCACTTAATGAATGTTCGGCACTAATATCTTGGTTAAAACGAGTACGTTTACTAACAATGCGCTCCCATTGCAATGCTAACCTCACCAAGTAACCTAAATTAGACTCCTTTGATTCCATCATTTGGTAGTTCAATCCCGGACCAAAATCCAAATCGATGCTGTCTTTTTTAGTTTCTAAAAAACGCCAACCATAGCCAGTTGCAATACTAGCCTGCTTTTCAATACCACTGAACTTATCAAATTCGTAATCACCATATAAAAACAGCGATGTATTCTTATCTTCAAGTAAATAATTGCTTTGCAATGAAGAAAAATAACGAGCTGCAGACAACCCTTTACTCTCTTCGGTTTCTTTTTTCACTAAGGAATCAAACTTGAGCTGATTTCGCCAGTTATTTAGATCCTGCATTAGGTTAGTTTTTAGTTTTGCACTGGATGTATTGGTGTTTCCGGTGGTAACAATAAAGCCCAACTCTAAATCACCAAACAACAAACGACCTTTATTTTCTTCGTATCTGTTATCGACCGGTGTTTCACCATAAATGGCAAAATCTTCGAACGGATCTGTTGCCATTGCCTCATAACAAAAACACATACACAAAAAAACTAACCAGCGCATTACAAACTACTTCAAACCTCTATCCGTCAATGAAAACTTAGATTAATAAATAAACTTAAAATATTCCGCGCAAAAAATGTAATTTTGCTAGCAAATTTTTTAAATTTCATCGAGTGATTTAATTATTTCCAAAGCACGTGAACAAACGGCGCTGCTTTGTCACGGCTAATCAAAATACGCGCAAATAGCACATCTTGATTATCAAATTCGAGTCCCACCAACACTTGCACATAAAGCTCTGGTTCAATTTCAAATTCAGTAAACTCATGCCAAGATTCGTCTGGCTCACTCTCTTCGATAAACCCTAAATCTTCACGGTACTTGTTAAACTCAATAATATCTTGCTCAGAAAGGTTATCAGGTGCAAGTTCTAAAAACACCTCATAAGCGTGGTTAGTGACTTCTTCAATGGTCCACAAATGATCTTCTTGGGTCATAATTTTTGCTCAAAAAATTTTTGCTAATTATATCAAAACAAAAAAGGCAAAGAAGTCCCTCTTTGCCTTATATTTTTGTGATTTGAACTAGCGCACTACTCGTTCACTAACTTCCCTTTTACTTTTTCACGCATTGTTTGGATTAACGCATAGAAAATCGGGATAAGCAGCGTACCGAAAATCGTTGCTGCCAACATACCTGCCAGTACAGTTAAACCTAAGCTTACTCGGCTACCGGCACCTGCACCAGTTGCAAATACCAATGGTAAAACACCCAACACAAATGAGAACGCCGTCATCAGTACTGCTCTAAAACGCAGCCTTGCTGCATTAAGCGCAGAATCAAATATACTATGCCCTGCAGCACGTTGCTCCATCGCAAATTCAACAATCAAAATTGCCGTTTTGGTGGAAAGACCAATCAGCAATATTAAACCCACTTGGGCATAAATATTGTTCGCCATACCGACAGCATAAAGTGCAGCCATCGCACCAAGAATTGCGAGCGGTACAGCCGCAATTACTGAGAACGGAATCGTCCAGCTTTCATATTGAGCTACTAAGAATAGGTAAACAAAGATAATCGCTAAACCAAATAGCAACGGTGCTAAGTTACCAGCTTGAATTTCTTGTTTAGTTTGTCCAGCCCAATCGTAGATATAACCTGTTGGTAACTGTGCTGAAAGTTCTTGCATTACTTTAATCGCCTCACCACTTGAATAGCCTGGGGCAGGTTGACCTGTGATGCTTGCGCTACGATAAAGATTAAAGTGATTAATGCTAGTTGGCCCTAAAATCGGCTCAAGGCTGGCAAGCGTTGTTAATGGCACCATTTCACCATTGCTTGCTCGAACATAGTAATTATTCAAATCAGACGGGTCTTTACGATATTCCGTTTCCGCTTGAATAACAACCTGATAAGTACGTCCAAACTGGTTGAAGTCATTAATGTATAACGAGCCTAATTGTGCTTGCAGCGTAACAAACACATCACTTAACGCCACACCTTGTGCTTTTGCTTTATCACGATCAATTTCTAAGAAATACTGCGGTACATTGGCACGGAAAGTACTAAATACGCGGCTTAACTCTGGACGCTGGTTAGCTTCATAAATTAAACCATTCATTACCTGTGCAAGCTCCGACGGGTCTCTTCCTTCGCTGTCTAGTAGTCTAAACTCAAAACCTGAGCTGGTTCCTAGACCAGGAATTGGCGGCGGATTAAAGACGAAAATCTGCGCATCAGGCATTGCGAAAAGCTGACCCATTAATCGCGGAATAACTTGCCTTAAACCTAGTTCTGGTGCGCTACGTTCTTCCCAATCCTTCAAAATAATAATACCTAAACCATTATTTGAACCAGGACCACCTAACAGCGAACTCCCTGCAACTGAAATAAAGTCAGTTACTGCTGGATCAGCCAAAATCACATCATTAATTTTAGCCATTACTTCCGCTGTACGGCCACTTGCTGCTGCATCAGGCAATTGTACATCAACAAATAAATAGCCTTGATCTTCTGCAGGCACAAAAGCCGTTGGTACCGCTTTTGTTA
>NZ_JBFKMX010000070.1:0-18996 GCF_041629635.1 Pseudoalteromonas sp.
AAGAAAGAATAACCGCAGCTAAGATTACAAATGGTATCAGATACCAATATTCACTATACCAAATTTGTATAATTTCTATTGAAACACCAAGGAAAATGAAAAGAACGCCAATTCCCGACAAGAACTCTCGATTCCTGCCACCAAGATAATGAATAAATTCAAATATTCCATTAAAGAATAGATGAAGTGAAAACCTCAGTGGAATATAAAATACAATTGAAATGAAGATTGATAAAGGAATGGTCAAGGCAATGAGCAAAGTTTCTTTTAAAGCATAAATAGAGCCAAATAAAAGAGAGAAAAAGCATATCAATTCATAGTTATTATTCCAATTGTCTCTTGTTCTTTCTCGTTTAGACTTGCTTTTTGGATAATCTACAAATCCACCAATTTCGAAATTATTTACGCTATATCGCTCCAGTAGAAAAAAAAATAAACCTGTTGGCTTTTGAATTAATATCAGGATTTATCAAGTGATAAAAAGCTAGTGTTGCTCCAAATATTTCAAGAAATAGTGCGATTAATTGAAGTTCACTTAAATAGCTTTCCATTAGTTTACCCTTTGTTTTAATTATTTTTAATAATACCAATATTGTTGATAACTTCAAAAATAGACGTTTTCTACCAAATACTTATTCGGCCTCAGTATTAGCTTGTGTAATGCCAGATTTCCTTGCTTTACTAAAATAGATACGACTTTAAACACAACTTTATCTAGTAGTTGCGTTATAAACTTCCATTTTAATGATATAGCTTGAATAGATGGTTTAATGTAGAGCTATATAATCTCTACTTCGGACACTTTACAGCCTTAGAGCAACTAAGAATGTTATGGACTCGAGTTAGTAATTCATCCATGAAGCTTGGTTCCATCGGTCATCCATGACCTTACTTCCTCTAGCTGCGAAGCGTTGCTTCGGTCTTTCGTCATCCCTTATATCAAACCTGAAAAAGGGATTTAAATGAATAATGCGAGACGGGGAGCGTAGCGTGTCGAGTAAGCCATGCTTAGGCATGGATGCCGCTTCATGGCGTGTATGTTCATATTTAAATAACGTTTGAAGATCAGTTTGATGTTGGGGGCGGCTTTTTATTGGTTCGTTCTTTTTGGCCGTTTAAAAAGAATGAACGAGTGCGCCATGGATGGCGTAAGATATTTGCATGGAGGCAGAGTTAAGAATGATCACTCTTCCCACTCAACCATATCAAAAGCCTTTCTTGCTTCCACCAGCGTGCAATCAGTTTGGCTAATAAGCTGCTGCTGAGTGATACTCGGGTTAGTTTTAACGATTTCAATTAAATCTTCAATTTGTGTTTTTGGTTGATGACTTTTAAGTGTTTCAATCACCCATTGCCAGCTGGGTTCTTCGAATGATTGTGCTTGTTGGATGATGTTTTGAAATTGCGGCCAATCACCTTGTAGTCGCCAGTGTCGTGAGCGGCCTTTACGACTTAACTTGGCGCCAGATGATTTGATTTGTGCTTTTAATTCGTTAGCTTTTTCAATACGGCGAACAAAGCTGTTTAATTGAATATCAAGCATGGTTTTTATTACTTTTGGCAGAATAGATGCTGAGAAAATCTCAGCATCTAAAATCTTAATTCTAAGACTAAAACTTAATTTATTACTTACCAATACAGAAAGAGCTGAAGATTTTGCCAAGCAAGTCATCTGAGGTGAACTCACCGGTGATCTCATTTAAGTATTGCTGGGTTAAGCGTAATTCTTCAGCAAGGATCTCACCTGCAATGTGCATTTCTAACTGATCTTTACCCGTTGCAAGGTGATACGCTGCGCTTTCAAGTGCATCAAGGTGACGGCGACGCGCCATAAAGCTGCCTTCGGTAGCACCTTGGAAACCCATAATCTGTTTTAAATGCGATTTTACCAGCTCTACACCTTCGCCATTATTAGCACTTACGCTTAGTACTGGTGTTTGTGCAGAATCATCGATACGAATTACTTCGCCAGATAAATCGGCTTTATTGCGGATCACACTTATGCCCATGCCTTGCGGTAGTTTCTCAGCAAATTCAGGCCAAATTTTTGCTGGATCGGTCTCGCTTGTTTCGGTGCTATCAACCATAAACAATACGCGATCAGCTTGATTGATTTCTTGCCAAGCGCGTTCAATACCAATTTGCTCAACTACGTCAGGGCTTTCACGCAGACCTGCGGTGTCGATAATATGTAGCGGCATACCGTCAATATCAATATGTTCGCGAAGTACATCACGGGTGGTACCGGCAATATCAGTAACAATGGCTGCTTCACGACCAGCAAGGGCATTAAGTAAACTCGATTTACCCGCATTAGGGCGACCAGCAATTACTACGCGCATACCTTCGCGCATAATCGCGCCTTGTTTGGCTTGTGCTGTTACGTTGTCGAGTTGTTCAATAATCGCGTTTAAGTCGTTCGCTACTTTACCGTCTGATAAAAAGTCGATTTCTTCATCGGGGAAATCAATGGCAGCTTCAACATACATGCGCAGATGAATAACTTGTTCCACCAGCGTGTCGATATGCTTAGAGAATTGGCCTTGCAGCGAGTGTAGGGCGCTTTTTGCTGCTTGCTCTGAGTTGGCATTGATTAAATCTGCGATTGCTTCTGCTTGGGTTAAATCCATTTTGTCGTTTAAGAATGCGCGCTCACTAAACTCACCTGGTTTAGCTAAACGTACGCCTTCGATTTGCGTAATTTCACGCAGTAGCATATCGATAATAACTGGGCCACCGTGCCCTTGTAGTTCCAGTACGTCTTCGCCTGTGAACGAGTTTGGACCTTTAAAATAGAGTGCAATACCTTGGTCGAGTTGTTCGCCTTGTAAGGTATTAAACGAGAGGTAGTCGGCATAACGTGGCTTTGGGCATTTGCCTAAGATTTTTTCAGCAACTTGTTGTGACAGTTTGCCTGAAACACGAATAATGCCAACGCCGCCTTTGCCTGGCGCGGTTGCTTGTGCAACGATGGTGTCTTGATTAAACATAGAGATAATTGATAGCTACGAATAGGTGTATTGTAATACCAATTAGATAAATTGTCTGGTCAATTATTGTGTTAGTTAAATAGCAAGAGCGGTAATGAAAATATTTGCCAATGTGAAAATTGCAGGCACAAAAAAGGCGACAGTGAGTCGCCTTTTTATTATTTATTAAGTACAGATTATGACTTAACCGAAATACCTTTCTTTTCCATGCCCTTGTAGATGTAAAGCATCTGAGCAATTGAAATTAAGTTAGATACTAACCAGTACATTACAAGACCTGATGGGAACCAGATAAAGAATACTGAGAACATTACTGGCATCCAAGTCATCATTTTCTGCTGCATTGGATCTGTAACTGTCATAGGCTGTAGCTTTTGCATTAGGAACATACTTGCACCAAATAGAATTGGTAAAATGAAGTATGGATCCATTGCTGCTAAGTCATTTAGGTATAAGAATTCAGTGTGACGAATTTCTACCGATTCCATGAACACATAGAATAAACCTAGGAAAATTGGCATTTGTAGTAACAGTGGGAAACAGCCACCCATAGGGTTAACTTTTTCTTTGCGGTACATTTCCATCATTGCTTGACCCATCTTCTGACGGTCATCACCGTAACGATCTTTAAGTGCCATAATTTTAGGCTGAAGGTTACGCATTTTCGCCATTGAGGTGTACTGCGCCTTGGTAAGCGGGTAAAGCACCATTTTAACAATTAGCGTAATCGCGATAATTGCTAAACCTAGGCTACCAATTAAGCCGTATAACCACATTAATAGTGAATGTAGCGGTTGTGAGATAAACCAGAATAAACCGTAGTCTACTGTTAGGTCTAAGTCTTCCTGCAATGCTTCAAGCGTTGCTGAATCTTTAGGACCCATATAGTAAGTTGAAGTAATTGTTTGCGCGCTGTTAGCTGCAACATTTTCAAGTGGACCTTTTAAACCGATAATAACCGAATTATCGTTGCGCGCTTTGGTATAAATATTATTTTGCTGGTCTTGCTTAGGCACCCATGCACTTACAAAGTAGTGCTGAATAAAGCTGATATAACCCGCAGTAGTGTTAATATTTAAATCGCGATCTTTAATGTCATCAAAGCTGTATTTTTCGTAAGGCTCTTCTGTTGTACCGTAAGCTGTACCTAAGTACGTTTGGTCAATCATGCCACCTTTTTCGGTGATCGAACGCTTAATTTGTGTAAACAGTTGTACTTGTTTTGTTTCAGCTGTGTTGTTAGCAATTTGATACTCAACATCAACATCGTAACGACCTGCTTTAAAGATGTATGTTTTAGTGAAGCTAACGCCATCTTTAACAAATGTAAGTGGTACACGTAACTCATCACCTTCAAGTTGGTAACTTGTTTGTGCTGCTTGATACGTAGGACGACCTTCCGCTGATGCATCTGGTCCGTGTAAACCGATTAAGCCACTTTGTGAGAAATATTGATTGCCGTCTAATACGCCAAGCAACATGAATGGTTCATCGCTATCGATTTTTTCTTTAAACTTTAATAGTTTGGTTTCGATAATATCGCCACCAAAAGTATCTAGTTTTACAGAAAATACATCAGTTGTTACTTCAACAATGTGACGTGAATTAGCGACGCTAGCTACAGGTAAGTCGCCGGTAGATGACTGAGGAACAAAGTCATTGTCGGTTGACTGGTTTGTAGATGATTGTGTTGTAGCACTTGTCTCGGTATTTACTTGAGGGTTGTTATCCATATTCCACTGTTGGAATAAAAGAAAACTTACCAAAAGAAAACCGATAAATAAAAACGTGCGTTGTGATTCCATAACAGCTCTTATTTCTCGTGGTGTTGTTTAATTGAATTTTGTTTATCAGGCACGGGATCATCCCCACCTGGATGCAAAGGGTGACATTTTATAATGCGATTCGCTGCGAACCAACTCCCTTTTACAAATCCATGTATTTTTATTGCGTCTATCGCATAACTTGAACATGTCGGAGTAAAGCGACAGTTCTGTCCAAGCAGTGGACTGAGTAACTTTTGATAAGCTTTAATAATAAAGATCATCACATTACTTGGCAGAGCAAATAAAAAGTGCATTTAATGAAAAAGTGCCTGATTAAAAGGTGAGCTAACTTTACCTAAATTTACCTGCATTTGCTATGCAACTGCTGGCTAATTCGCTTTAGTTAGACGCTTTTTTTGTGTTTTTATTCTTTTGCCAGTTATTAGGACGCGGTTTTGGCTTATAGCCAGGCTGGCAACGTTCGTTGATTTTACGCCACAACTTAGTTAATTGTGTGTGTAACTCTTCATTTGATAACTCATCAACGCCATTTTTAACCATTAATACAATATCGATGTTGTCGAGTTTGTGACGGTTAAGACGGAAATTTTCACGAGCAAGGCGTTTAATGCGATTACGTTGCACCGCTTTTTTAACGCGTTTTTTAGCAATAGTTAAACCAAGACGAGGGTGGTCTAAATCGTTACGTTTTGCTAGAAGAGTAAAGTGTTGATTTGCTGCGCGTGCAGGCTCATTGAAGATGCGGGAGTAGTGTGAGGGAGTTAACAGACGTAACTCCCTACCAAAGCGAAAGTCTTCCACTATATTAAGCAGAAAGAACCTTACGGCCCTTAGCACGACGACGTGCTAAAACTTTACGACCATTTTTAGTCGCCATGCGTGCACGGAAACCGTGAGTACGCTTACGCTTAAGAACGCTAGGTTGAAAAGTTCTTTTCATAACTATATTCCATCCGATCGGTTAAAAATTAAAACATCCTATGCAGGTCGCGATCCTGGCACAGGTGCCATTGCGAGCGCGAGATGTTATAGAGAAGCATACGCAAAGTCAATAAAAAACACTCAATAACAGTATTAATTATAGGCGGCGGATAAAAGCTAATCTAATCTTAACAAGTTAATTACATTTAACTGTTATAGAGGGGTGATCGCTTTTGCTTTCTTATATGATCCAGCGGGGATCAATTTTAAAATAAAGTTTTCCACAATGATAGTGTAAAAATTGCGACTTTTCTTTGGAAAACTTTTATAGATCATCTTTAATCTTTTGGATCTTGTTTTTTATAAGTAATTTATCCACATTATTTTTAATAAATAAATTGTTTTAAAACATGTGTTTAAATGTTTTCGTGCGTGAGATCATAAAAAATAGAAAAATCAATATTGATGTTGTGGATAAACTAGCTTCATAATGGCAGTCTTAACTTGGATTTTATGCTTATTTTCTGCTCATTTATGGTGAGCGGGAATATTATTGGGGGTTGCCGTGTATTTGTCGGTTTGGCAAAGCTGTCTTTACGTTTTACAAGATGAACTGCCATCACAACAATTTAGTATGTGGGTGCGCCCTCTTCAGGCGGAAAGCACAGAAGATACCCTTACAATATATGCACCAAACCGTTTTGTACTGGATTGGGTTCGCGAAAAATACTTAAACCGTATAAATGAACTTCTCATTGAAATTTGTGGTGATGAAGCACCTGAATTACGTTTTGAGGTTGGTAGCACGGTTAGTATTAGTAAACCAGCAGCACCACAAGCGGCAGCACAAGAAAAAGCAGTGGTTGAAGCGCCTGTTAAAAAGGAAAGCAAAGCCCCTGTTGAGCCTGCGCCTAAAAACATGCCTAAATCCAATATTAAAGAAAACTATACCTTTGATAGTTTTGTTGAAGGTAAATCTAACCAGTTAGCGAAAGCTGCGGCAACGCAAGTTGCTGATAATCCAGGTTCGGCATTCAACCCTGTATTTATATATGGTGGTACTGGTTTAGGTAAAACACACTTATTGCACGCTGTGGGTAACGGCATTCTTGCTAAAAAAGAAAATGCAAAAATTGTTTATATGCATTCTGAGCGCTTTGTACAAGATATGGTAAAAGCACTACAAAATAATGCGATTGAAGAATTTAAGCGTTATTACCGCAGTGTTGATGCATTACTAATTGATGATATTCAGTTCTTTGCTAATAAAGAACGATCACAAGAAGAGTTTTTTCATACCTTTAATGCATTATTAGAAGGTAACCAGCAAATTATCTTAACTTCAGATCGCTACCCTAAAGAAATTGAAGGGGTAGAAGATCGTCTTAAGTCTCGCTTTGGCTGGGGTTTAACAATTGCGATTGAGCCGCCAGAGCTTGAAACACGTGTTGCCATCTTGATGAAAAAAGCACAGCAAAGCCAGATTAAACTGCCTGAAGAAGTGGCTTTCTTTATTGCTAAACGCTTACGTTCAAATGTGCGTGAATTAGAAGGCGCATTAAACCGTGTTATTGCAAATGCTAACTTTACCGGTAGGCCAATCACGATTGACTTTGTAAAAGAAGCACTGCGTGATTTATTAGCATTACAAGATAAATTGGTTACCATAGATAACATTCAAAGAACGGTTGCAGAATACTATCGTATTCGTGTTTCTGATTTACTATCGAAACGTCGCAGCCGCTCAGTAGCTAGACCACGCCAAGTAGCAATGGCGTTATCAAAAGAACTGACCAACCACAGTCTGCCTGAAATTGGTGATGCGTTTGGCGGTCGAGATCATACAACTGTGCTACATGCATGTAGAAAAGTGAAGTCGCTTCGTGAAGAATCTCACGAAGTAAAAGAAGATTATCAAAACTTGATTAGAACTTTGTCATCTTAGGACGAGTACAGCATGAAAATTACAATTTCGCGCGAGCAATTTTTACAACCTTTAATGCAGGTTTCAGGGGCGATTGAACGCAAACACACGTTACCGATTCTTTCTAATGTATTGTTAGAAGTAAAAGAAGGTGTTCTTTACTTCACTGGTACGGATATGGAAATCGAATTGGTCGCGAGTGTCGTTCTAGCTGAACCAGTGGCTGATTGTAAGCTAACGTTACCAGCTAAAAAATTATTGGATATTTGTAAGAGTTTGCCTGATAGCTCAGATATCACATTAACTGTTCAAGATGCACAAGTGTTACTAACATCGGGTAAAAGCCGTTTTTCATTGGCAACACTTGCAGCTGAAGATTTCCCTAATTTAGAGAATTGGGACAGCGAAGTAACCATGAATCTAACCCGTCTCGAACTTAGGAAATTACTTGAAAGTACAAGTTTTTCTATGGCAAATCAAGATGTTAGGTATTATCTTAATGGTATGTCGCTAGAAATTGAAAACGATGTTGTTAAAACGGTTGCAACAGACGGCCACCGTTTAGCGTTAGCACAAAAGCCTCTTGGCGCATCGCTCAACACACAACGTCAGGTGATTATTCCGCGTAAAGGCGTGCAAGAAATTATGCGTCTGTTGGTTGCTGATGATGAAAGTGTTGAAATCCAATTAGGCGCTAACCATGTTCGCATAATTGACCAAGCATTTATTTTTACCTCTAAACTAGTTGACGGTCGTTTTCCTGATTATCGTCGCGTTTTACCGCGTGGTGGTGATAAGCAGATTATTGCTAATCGTGAATGGTTGCGCAGTGCATTTGCTCGCGTATCCATTTTATCAAATGAAAAATTCCGTGGTGTGCGATTAAATCTTACTTCGGGTGAGTTAACCATTTCTGCCAATAACCCTGAGCAAGAACAAGCGGAAGAAACCGTTGAAGTAATGTACCAAGGGCCAGATTTAGAAATAGGTTTTAACGTTTCGTATTTACTTGATGTGTTGAATACCATAAAAACGGATGACGTTTTATTTACATTATTAGATTCAAATAGCAGTGCATTAATTGAAGGTCAGGGTGACGAAGGCGCCATGTACGTTGTTATGCCAATGCGTTTATAGAATTGGATTGTGTAAGAATATTCAATGAGCTTAGTTAACTTTAATATTTCTAATTTTCGTAATATTGAAGCGCTAAGCTTTGACCCTTCGCCTGAAATCAATGTCATTATTGGTGAAAACGGCAGTGGAAAGAGTAGCCTACTAGAAGCTATTTATTTCCTTTCTCATGGTAAGTCATTTCGTACCTCAAAATTCAAAGCGGTTATTCAGCACCAAAAAAATGCCATGGTGTTACATGGTAAAAAGCAATTTAACAGCCTGCTAATCCCTGTAGGGCTCCAAAAAGAGCGCTCGGGTGATACGCTAGCCAAAGTGCATGGAAAACGCTGTGAACGCATGGCACAGCTTGCTGAAGTATTGCCTGTTCAAGTGATCACACCTGAGAGTTTTGAGTTATTTTTTGGTGGTCCCAAAGAGCGAAGACGCTTTTTGGATTTAGGATTGTTCCACGTGGAACAAGAGTTTTATTATCACTGGTATCGCTTTAATAAACTGTTAAAGCAAAGAAATGCATTACTAAAGCAAAAACCACAGGGTTTTGAGCAGCAAATTCTATTTTGGGATAAAGAATTTGTAACAATCGCAACTAAGATAAATGCATTAAGAACCTCATATATAACTAGGTTATCTAGCCTGTTTTTTGATAAGATAGCTAGTCAGATTGAATTATTTAAAAGTCTTACTTTTGATTTTTCTCCGGGTTGGAAAGCTGAAGAAGATTTAGCTGAACAGCTTAGAAAAAACTTTGAAAGGGACGCTAAACTGGGTCACACCAGTAAAGGGCCACATAAAGCAGATATTAATTTTCTAATAAATGGCATAGCTGTCGAAAATTATTTATCACGTGGTCAACTAAAGCTTTTAATGTATGCGCTAAAGATTTGTCAAAATAGCCTGATTGAAAGCGAAACAGATAAACAATCACTTTTTTTAATTGATGATTTACCGTCTGAATTAAGCAGCGAAACCAAACAAGCTGTGAGTGAGTTATTATCTCATTCAACTTCACAGTTGTTTATAAGCGCGATTGATTACGACAGTATTTCAGCTGTGGTGGAACCTCTAAATAAAACTATGAAAGTGTTCCACGTGAAACATGGCAAACTAATAACAAGTTAATTGGAAGAAACCATGTCTGAAAATTACGATTCGTCGAGTATTAAAGTACTAAAAGGACTGGATGCAGTAAGAAAGCGTCCTGGGATGTACATAGGTGACACGGATGATGGAACGGGTCTTCATCATATGGTGTTTGAAGTTGTAGATAACTCAATAGATGAAGCTCTTGCTGGCTACTGTGATGATGTTTATGTAACCATTCATTCTGATGGCTCTGTATCGGTGCGCGATAATGGTCGTGGTATTCCGACAGAGATTCACGAGGAAGAAGGTGTATCAGCTGCTGAAGTTATCATGACGGTACTTCATGCCGGTGGTAAGTTCGATGATAACTCTTATAAAGTATCAGGCGGTCTACACGGTGTTGGTGTTTCAGTAGTAAACGCATTATCAGAAAAGCTAAAGTTAACGATTCGTCGTGGTGGCAAAATTCACGAACAAATCTATAACATGGGTGAACCAGCTGCACCATTAGCAGTAATTGGTGAGTCTGAAACAAACGGTACCGAAATCCGTTTTTGGCCAAGTGCAGAAACCTTCAGCGATACTAACTTCCATTATGATATTCTTGCAAAACGTTTACGTGAATTATCATTCTTAAACTCAGGTGTGAGCATTATTCTTTCTGATGAGCGTGATGAGAAAAAAGACCACTTTAAATACGAAGGTGGTATTCAAGCGTTTGTTGAGTATTTAAATCAGAATAAAACACCAGTTAACCAAAATGTATTCCACTTCACTTCAACGCGTGAAGAAGATGGCATTAGTGTTGAAGTTGCAATGCAGTGGAACGATGGTTTCCAAGAAGGCATTTATTGCTTTACAAACAACATTCCACAGCGTGATGGTGGTACTCACTTAGCTGGTTTTAGAAGTGCTCTTACACGCACGCTAAATACTTACATGGATAAAGAAGGCTTTAACAAAAAAGAAAAAAGCAGTGCTTCAGGTGATGATGCCCGTGAAGGCTTAACTGCGGTTATTTCTGTTAAAGTACCTGATCCTAAGTTCTCTTCTCAGACAAAAGACAAACTTGTATCAAGTGAAGTTAAGTCTGCTGTTGAGCAAGCTATGGGTGAAAAATTAAGTGAATACTTATTAGAAAACCCTCAAGATGCCAAAATAGTTGTAACTAAGATTATTGACGCAGCACGTGCTCGTGAAGCAGCACGTAAAGCGCGTGAAATGACACGTCGTAAAGGTGCGATGGATTTAGCTGGTCTGCCAGGTAAATTAGCAGACTGCCAAGAAAAAGACCCAGCACTTTCTGAACTATACATAGTGGAAGGTGACTCAGCGGGCGGTTCGGCTAAGCAAGGCCGTAACCGTAAGAATCAGGCGATTCTACCGCTGAAAGGTAAAATTCTTAACGTTGAAAAAGCACGTTTTGATAAAATGCTATCTTCACAAGAAGTTGCAACACTTATCACAGCATTAGGTTGTGGAATTGGTCGCGATGAATATAACCCTGAAAAATTGCGTTATCACAGCATTATTATCATGACCGATGCTGACGTCGATGGTTCGCACATTCGTACGCTACTATTGACCTTCTTCTATCGTCAAATGCCTGAAATTGTAGAGCGTGGTTATGTTTATATTGCTCAGCCGCCACTTTATAAAGTGAAAAAGGGTAAGCAAGAACGTTATATTAAAGATGACCCAGCGTTAACTGAATACCTAACCACTCTTGCATTAGATGGTTCTTCTTTACATGTGAATGAAGAAGCGCCTGGTATTAGTGATGTTGCGCTTGAAGCATTAGTTAAAGATTACCAAGCAACTGAAGCGATTATTACGCGTTTAACACGTAAGTATCCGTTAAGTGTGCTTAATTCATTAATTTACTCAGCAAGAATTAACGAAGCTGATTTATCAAATGAAGCTCATGTTCGTGAGTGGACAGATAAAGTGGTAGCGTATTTAACTGAAAATGATGTAGATGCGACTTTATTCACAGCACAAGTGAAGAAAGACGAAGAGCGCAACTTATACTATCCAAACATTGTTATTCGCCAACACGGTGTTGACCGTGAGCACGTGCTTAATTATGAGTTCTTAACTTCTCGTGATTACCTTGCAATTGCAAAAACAGGTGAGCAAATCGGTAACCTAATTGAAGAAGGTGGTTACATTCAGCGTGGCGAGAAGACATTACAAGTGTCTAGCTTTGTTGAAGCACTTGAGTGGTTAATTTCTGAATCTAAGCGCGGCTTATACATTCAACGATACAAAGGTCTAGGTGAGATGAACCCAGATCAGCTTTGGGAAACAACTATGGACCCTGAAGTACGTCGTATGTTGAAAGTAACCATTGAAGATGCGATTGGTGCAGATCAATTATTCTCAACACTGATGGGTGACCAAGTTGAGCCGCGTCGTGAGTTCATTGAACAAAACGCGCTTAAAGTTGTGAACTTAGATGTTTAGAACATCGTGAATATTTTTAATAAAAGGGCCTAAATGGCCCTTTTTTATTGGCTGTTACTTAACAAATCGCTTAAAACCTGTTTGTTGCCGCGGTATACTGTAAGGTAATTTTTCAGATTAAATTATCAGCTAAAGCCAATGCAAAAATACGATATCAAAACCTTCCAGGGAATGATCCTAGCATTACAGGATTACTGGGCACAAAACGGCTGTACTATCGTTCAGCCTCTCGATATGGAAGTAGGTGCGGGTACATCGCACCCAATGACATGTTTGCGTGCACTTGGCCCAGAGCCAATGTCGACTGCATATGTTCAACCATCACGTCGTCCTACCGATGGTCGCTATGGTGAAAACCCGAACCGCCTTCAACATTACTACCAGTTTCAAGTAGCATTAAAACCGTCTCCAGATAACATTCAGGAGCTTTATTTAGGCTCTCTAGAGGTACTAGGTGTTGACCCATTAGTACACGATATTCGCTTCGTAGAAGACAACTGGGAAAACCCAACGCTAGGTGCATGGGGTCTTGGTTGGGAAGTGTGGCTAAACGGTATGGAAGTAACTCAGTTTACTTATTTCCAACAAGTAGGTGGCCTTGAGTGTAAGCCTGTTACAGGTGAAATTACTTATGGTATTGAGCGCTTAGCGATGTATATCCAAGAAGTAGACTCTGTGTATGACTTAGTGTGGAACTATGCACCAGACGGTAGCAAAGTTACTTATGGTGATATTTTCCATCAAAATGAAGTAGAGCAATCGACTTATAATTTTGAACATGCAGACGTAGATTTCCTATTTAGCTTCTTTGACCAATGTGAAAAAGAGTCACAAGATTTATTAGCTCTTGAGAAACCATTGCCGTTACCTGCATATGAGCGAATCTTAAAAGCTGCGCACGCATTTAACTTATTAGATGCTCGTAAAGCAATTTCAGTAACAGAACGTCAGCGCTATATTCTTCGTATTCGTAACCTTACCAAAGCAACTGCTGAAGCGTATTACGCATCGCGCGAGGCGCTTGGTTTCCCAATGTGTAAAAAAAGTGGTGAGGAGAAGTAATCATGGCAAAAGAATTTTTAATTGAATTAGGCACGGAAGAACTGCCACCAACACAACTTCGTACACTAGCAGAGAGCTTTGCATCAAATTTTGAAGCAGAATTAAAAGCTGCAGAAATAAGCCATGAGGGTGTTAAATGGTACGCAGCACCACGTCGTTTAGCACTTAAAGTTGCATCACTTGCTGAATCACAAGCAGATAAAGTTGTTGAAAAACGCGGTCCGGCAGTATCGGTTGCATTTGATGAAGACGGTAATGCAACAAAAGCAGCACAAGGCTGGGCACGCGGTAATGGGATTACTGTAGAGCAAGCCGACCGAATTAAAACAGATAAAGGCGAGTGGCTTTTATTCAAGCAAGAAGTAAAGGGTAAAGCGACAAACGAGATTATTGTTGAGTTAGCCGCACAGGCACTTTCGAAGCTACCTATTGCTAAGCCGATGCGTTGGGGTGATAAAGCGACCCAATTTATTCGTCCAGTGAAAACGTTAACAATGCTGATGGGTGACGATTTAGTTACAGGTGAAATTTTAGGTGTCGCATCAGATAGAACTATTCGTGGTCACCGCTTTATGGGTGAACAAGAGTTTACGATTGATTCTGCTGAGCAATATCCAGCGATTCTAGAAGAACGCGGTAAAGTTATGGCTGATTACGAAGCTCGTAAAGCGATTATTCTTGCTGATTCACAAAAGGCTGCGCAAGCTGTTGGTGGTATTGCTGACTTAGAAGATGATCTAGTTGAAGAGGTAACTTCACTTGTTGAATGGCCTGTAGTACTGACAGCTAAATTTGAAGAAGAGTTTTTAAAAGTACCTTCAGAAGCGCTAGTTTACACCATGAAAGGTGACCAGAAGTACTTCCCAGTTTACGACGAAAACAAAAACTTATTACCAAACTTTATCTTCGTATCGAACATCGAGTCAAAAGAGCCTCGTTACGTAATTGAAGGTAATGAGAAAGTGGTTCGTCCTCGTTTAGCCGATGCTGAGTTCTTCTTTAATACAGACCGTAAACGTCCGTTAATCGATCGTTTACCAGAGTTAGACCAAGCTATTTTCCAAAAACAGCTGGGTACTATTAAAGATAAAACTGACCGTATTACTGAGCTTGCTGGTTACATTGCAGAGCAAATTAATGCCGATGTTGAAAAATCTAAACGCGCAGGCTTATTAGCAAAGTGTGACTTAATGACCTCAATGGTATTTGAATTTACAGATACACAAGGTGTTATGGGTATGCACTACGCAACGCATGATGGTGAAGATGTTGAAGTAGCAAAAGCACTTTACGAGCAATATATGCCGCGTTTTGCAGGTGATGAATTACCAAGTACAGGTGTATCAGCGGCGGTCGCTATGGCTGATAAGCTCGATACCATCGTAGGTATCTTCGGTATTGGCCAAGCACCAAAAGGTTCAGACCCATTTGCGCTTCGCCGTGCATCATTAGGTGTATTGCGTATTATCGTTGAAAAGGGTTACAACCTTGACTTAGTCGATATAATTGCGAAAGCAAAATCACTGTTCGGCGATAAGCTTAGCAATGACAATGTTGAAGTTGATGTAATTGAATTTATGCTTGGTCGCTTCCGTGCTTGGTATCAAGATGAAGGCTTCAGTGTTGATATTATTCAAGCTGTTCTTGCTCGTCGTCCTACTAAGCCAGCGGACTTTGATCAGCGCGTTAAAGCGGTATCTCACTTCCGTGAATTAGATGCAGCAGAAGCGCTTGCAGCGGCTAATAAGCGCGTAGGTAACATCTTAGCTAAGAATGAAGTAACGCTTGCTGACAGCGTTAATGAGAGCTTATTAGTTGAAGATGCTGAAAAGCAATTAGCAGAGAAAATTGCACACTACCAAGTAGAGCTAGCGCCTGCATTTGCAGCACATGATTACCAAACGATTTTAGCAAGTCTTGCTGATTTACGCGAAGTAGTTGATACCTTCTTCGACAACGTAATGGTTATGGCTGACGACGAAGCAGTGAAACTAAATCGCTTAACATTATTAAGCCAACTTAGAAGTTTGTTCTTACAAGTAGCAGATATTTCATTGTTACAAAAGTAAGCAAAAACATATTAAAAAAGCCGGTGATTTCACCGGCTTTTTTATTTTCAATTCACTTATTCAGTATTTAGCTTAGTTATAGCGGAAATATTTAGGCTAGGTACAAAAGCCGCTTGCATTAAATTTTACGATATTTAGTATAGTAATTAAGCTTAGAAAATCGCGGATAACAACAATGAAAAAAGCATCTCTTACAATTATGGCAGCAGCAAGTTTAGTACTCGCTGGTTGCTCAAGCACAGACGATAGCCTGTTAGATCAAGCAAGCAATGTTGGTAATGTAGATACTACGCTTTATTTACGAGGTGACTTCACTCTATGGGAAGCGCAAAAGGCGTATCAGCTGACGCAACAAACTGCGAATGTTTTTAGCACCAAAGTAAAATTTGGCACAATTGGTAAAGCATACGAATTTAAAGTAGCAGATGCGAATTGGACGCAAGGTTACAACTGTGGTTTTAAAAACGAAGACTTAGATAAGTTTTTAGAAATTGGTATACCAGTACAAGCAAACTGCGATAGCGTTTATAACTATTTCAGTTTTACACCTTATGAAGCAGGGTGGTACGAAGTGTCAATTAACTTCCGTAATAAAAGTACACCTTTAGTGACTATTAACCAAATATTTGAATAAATTTTTAATTTATATATTTTTTTAAAATATTATTTAATTCACCTGTTTGCTGCATTTCAGAAAGACGGTTTTCAATTATTGAACGTTTTATTGCGGGAAAAGTATGAGAAAAACACAAATTAATAGCGTAATCAGGGATGATGTCGCTGATTGAGTGCAATGAAATACTTTGTAAATTTACGTGTGATGTCTCTAAGTGATATTTTAATCTGAATGCCATTTCAGGAAAGGCAAAAGCACGACCCTTAAGTACGGCTTCAATTGCTTGTTGATGTGTCTTAACTTCAAATCCTAAGATCAGTCCATTTTTAAAATAAGGCTCAAGTCCTGGATAATCAAAGCCTCGAATAACAACAACTGTCTTGCCGAACAAATCTTCAACATCATGAAATTGAGAAGAATTTAAAGTGAGCAGCACATGCTTAACTTTAATAATAGGTGTTTTAGAAAGGGAAGTGGATTGTGGACCCGGCCATGCTGCCGACCCATAAGTAATCCATGATTCTTCTGAAGAGGCCATATTTTTAATCATTCTTTTAAATGGTAAAACTTCTTGTTTAAAGCTGATCCCTTCAATTTTCAAATGATTAATTACATCTGTAACTATGCCTGTTTGTTGACCTTTCTTATCTTGCATTTGTAAGGGAATTGATGACTTATCAGAGATGTAGTAAGTAAACTCTTTAGCGTACGAATTTGATGCAAGGAATAAAAGGGTGACAAAAAAATAAACAAACCAATTCATAATAAACTTTAATAATTTAGGGAATTATTAAAGTTTAGTTATTTATATAAATATTACCTAAACTAAATCCCTTTTTTTATCAGATATTTGTATGGTTCATTTTCCACTTCTTGTGCCAGCAAGGTGTGATCCATAAAACGACAAAATGAGGGAATGTCGCGGGTTGTTGATGGGTCATCGGCAATCACTACTAAAGTTTCACCGTGCTGCATTTTTCGAATTGCACCACGCACCATCATTACAGGCTCAGGGCAACGTAAACCAATTGCATCTAGAGTATGGTCTGCATTTGAAAAATCAGTCATGAAAATTTAGCCCTGTCAAAAAAGTAGAGGCGGAATTGTAGGTGGCTAAGCGGGTGATGTAAACCATAGCAAAGAAAAAAGGCGCTGCTCTTTCGAGACAGCGCCTTATCACCAAGAATAAATCTATTCGCTTAAAACCTATGGGCGTTCAAAAATGGTCGCGATGCCTTGGCCTAAACCAATACACATGGTTGCAAGACCATATTTTGCGTCTTTGTCTTCCATAAGATTAATAAGCGTTGTGCTGATACGTGTACCTGAACAACCAAGTGGGTGACCAAGTGAAATAGCACCACCGTTTAGGTTAACTTTTTCGTCAACTACGTCGGTTAAACCTAGGTCTTTCAGTACTGGTAACGCTTGTGCTGCAAATGCTTCGTTAAGCTCTGCTACATCAATATCATCAATGGTTAAGCCTGCAGCTTTTAATGCCTTTTTAGAAGCAGGAACAGGGCCGTAACCCATGATTGATGGATCGCAACCCGCAACACCCATGGCTTTTACTTTTGCACGAATAGTTAAGCCAAGTTCGTTAGCTTTTTCTTCGCTCATAATAAGCATTGCAGATGCGCCATCAGAAAGTGCTGATGATGTACCAGCTGTAACAGTACCATTTGCTGGGTCAAACACAGGGCGAAGCTGTGAAAGGCCTTCTACCGTTGTTTCCGGACGAATAACTTCATCGTCTTCAACTAAAATCATTGCACCGTCAGCATCGTGGCCAGTAATCGGGTAGATTTCATTTTTGAAACGACCTTCAACGGTTGCTGCGTGAGCGCGTGCATGCGAGCGTGCTGCAAACTCATCCTGTTGCTGACGAGAAATGCCATGCTGCTTACCTAAGTATTCAGCAGTTAAACCCATCATGCCTGCAGCTTGTGCTACTGATTTTGATAAACCTGGGTGGAAATCCACACCGTGGTTCATTGGTACGTGACCCATATGCTCAACACCACCAACTAGGTAAACATCACCACAGCCAGTCATAATTGCACGTGCAGCATCATGTAATGCCTGCATTGATGAACCACATAAACGGTTAACCGTAGTTGCGGGTACGCTATGAGGAATACCTGCAAGAAGCTGCGCATTACGCGCAACATTGAAACCTTGCTCTAGGGTTTGTTGTACACAACCCCAGTAGATATCATCAATATCAGCTGGATTTAAAGCAGGGTTACGTTCAACTAACCCTTTCATTAATTGTGCACTTAAATCTTCGGCACGTACGTTTCTAAAAACACCGTTTTTAGAACGACCCATAGGAGTACGAATACAATCAACAATTACTGGTGTTTTCATATTATGCACCCTCTACTGAATAAAATTGACGACCTTCTTCTGCCCACTGACGTGTGATATCAGAAACTTGGTAAATTGCACCTAAGTGTGCGTATTGGTCTGCTTTTGCTACAAAGTTAGCTAAACCAATTTGGTCTAAATAACGGAAAGCACCACCTCTGAACGGAGGGAAACCTAAGCCGTAAATAAGTGCCATATCAGCTTCTTGTGGTGAAGCAACAATGTTTTCTTGTAAACACAGAAGCACTTCATTCAGCATTGGGATCATACAACGGTCGATGATTTCTTCTTTGCTAAACTCTTTTGGCGCATCGCAAATAGCGCTAAGTAGCTCAATTGCATCCGCATCTTTTGCTTTCTTTGGTTTACCTTTACGGTCTGGTGCGTATTGGTAGAAACCTTTACCGTTCTTCTGTCCAAAACGACCTTCTTTAACAAGTAATGCAACAGGGTCTTTTTCTTGTTCAGCCATACGCTCAGGGAAACCGTCTGCCATTACACCTGTACAGTGATTTGCTGTATCAAGACCAACAACATCAAGCAGGTAAGCAGGGCCCATTGGCCAGCCAAA